>JBJXDW010000084.1:0-21652 GCA_046154445.1 Fimbriimonadaceae bacterium
TAATTCCAATCCCCCTAACTTACCCATAACGCCGATCCCAACCGGGCAAACCTCGGGGTACTCCCCACGTTTTCTAAACTGATTCCAAGTCAACTCTTGCGCCAAAATAACAAGCCCAATCGCCAACTCACTGATCCCTCGCCATATATCTGGCTGCGGTTTCAATTCCCCAATATCCTGCGCCGCCAAAATCACCGTATGCTCCTGCTTCAAGAATCGCAGTCGATCCAGCGCATGAGAATAGTTGGTCGCATTCCCCAAGAGTCGTCGGCCCTCTGCGACAACTTGATCCCGTCCAAACTCCCGACTCAAAACCTCCGGATCAAAAAGTAAACTCACAAATTCTGTGTTTTGTATAATCAAGTCTGACAAGTGACTACTTGTACAAATCATACTGACGAATATTGCGGCCAGCTCTGGCATCGCCACTAACTGATCCGCAAAAACCCCTGCCCCGCTCATCGCCCGGGCAATCCGCTCAAGACGCGCCAATCCCTCTTCCCCGTTTGGCCAATCCTCAAAAAGTCGCCATAGATCATCCTCAATCGATCGATTGCATTTCATACAAATTCGATCAATCAACTCCTGAGCTTTCTTTTCGTCCGCAAACATCCCCGACTCTTAACCTGCATGCAGGATACACTCACCAAGTGCGCTTAGCAAACGTCTTGATCCTCATCCCACTCATTGCCCTTTCCGCGTGCGACGCCGAGCCAAGCATCAAGGGAACTTGGGAAGCAACCGACGGAAGGCCCGTCACCCTCATATTCGGAGAAGGCACAGCCGAATGGTCCGTCGAAATGATTGGCCAATCCATCGCCATCTCCGGCACCTACACCCGCGATCGAAACCGAGTGATAATCAAAAATCTCGAACTTCCTGGTGGAAAAGACTTTGCCAAAATGCTGGCCCCCAAAATCGCCGAGGTCAACCTCGAAGTTGGCGTTGACGCTATGGTCTCCTTCAAAACCAACGATGAAATCGTCCTAACTGGCGACAAACTCATCGACGGTTCCTACCGCCGAATCACAAAAACAAAATGAATCAACGCATCGCCGTCATCATGGCCGGAGGATCCGGTGAACGCTTCTGGCCCGTCAGCACAAAAACCCGCCCCAAACAATTTCTCAAACTCGGCGACCCCACAAAAACGCTCATAGAGCAATCCGTTGATCGCGCCTCCGCCCTCACAAGCTCAAGCCAAACGTATATCGCCACCGCTCGACACTTAGCTGAGACCAGTGCTAAAACCTGCCCCCAATTACCCGCAAAGAACATCCTCGCCGAACCCACTAAGCGCAATACTGCCGGTGCACTCGCCTGGGTTGCCGCTTGCCTCATCGCTGAATTCCCCGAAACATGGGCCACTACCACCGTTGCTGTCCTCACCGCCGACCACCGGATTTCCACCCAAGCTCAATTCGAATCCACCGCCCAATCCGCCATGTCCGCCGCTGAAGACCAGGGCGCCATCATTACCATCGGAATCCGACCCGACCGACCCGAAACTGGTTTTGGTTACATCGATTGCGGCGATTCATCCAAAGACGTCCATAAGGTCAACAAATTCACCGAAAAGCCCGACCTCGAAACCGCCGAAAAATTCCTCGCCAGCGGCAACTTCCTCTGGAACAGCGGGATGTTTTTCTACACATTGCCGACGTTCATGTCCGAGATGGAACGCCACCAACCCGACATCGCAAGGGCAATCCGAAAAATGGCCGGTGAACTCGCCCAGAGCCAATTTGCTGAAGCCGATGCCACATTTGAATCCCTTCCAAGTATCTCGATCGACTATGCACTAATGGAAAAAAGCGACAAAGTTCTTGTCGCCGAAGCCGAATTCATTTGGGACGACCTCGGAGCCTGGGATTCCATAGCTCGATCGTACGAACCCGACAATCTAAAAAACGTCACCCTCGGCAATACCAATCTGCTCGAATCAAGCGGCAACGTCGTCTACAACGAAACATCAAACCAAACCGTAAACATCCTCGGAGTCGATAACATCGCCGTCGTCGTCACCGACGATCAAATCCTCATCATCCCCAAGGAACGCGCTCAAGAAGTTAAGAAATTCCTAAATCCTTAAACGCCTCTCTCAAATCCCCGCCCACAAACCGCTTGGCCCGGACCCCCGCTGCGCTGGCCGCTTCAAGATCCGTCGCCTTGTCCCCAATCAAAAACGCCTGGTCGCCCGAAACCCCAAAGTAATCAAGCGCCATTTGCACCATCCTCACCCCCGGTTTTCTCCCCGGACAATCAGCTTCCGGAGCATGGGGGCAGTAAACCACGAGGTCAATCCCAACCTCACCCGCAACCCATTCCATCAAATCCAAAAACGCCCGCTCAGAGTAGTAACCGCGACCAATTCCAGACTGATTCGTCACCACTCCAACCCCATAACCACGTTCGCGGCAATGCAATAAAACGTCTTTCGATCCCTCAACCCATTCAAATCGATCCTTCTCAAAAACATATCCATGATCGACATTCAAAACCCCGTCGCGATCAAAAAGCCCTACCCTATCAAACGATTGATTCCCCCGCTTAATCTGATGATCACACCGCACAATCTGCACAAACTGACTCAAAACAACTCCATTTTGACCCCGATTGTCGTCTCAACCCCTGAAATATCCCAAAAACCTGCAAAAGTTCTTGAGGTTTTAGGTTGCAAATGGACTTCAATTCAGCCGAAAATTGAACTAAGGCTGGTATCCTAGGAGGCCTTAGCGAAAGAGTGAGTAAACGATGACCACGGCAGAACGAGAAACTCAAAACTGGCAGCAAAACGAATATTCGTCGTCAGTAACCGTAACCGAGTTCCTGAACTCGATTAAACGGAACAAAGGCGTATTTTGGACAACCCTCCTCGCATGTCTCGCCCTCGGTGTGATCGCAAGCCTTCTCCTTCCTGAAAAATTTGGTGCCGGTTCTGAAGTCCTCGTTGAAGGAACCGCCCCTGGTGGTGTCAACACAAGCCCAGGAAACATTATCGGTGAACTCGATATCGCCGGTGCCGCTTACCCACTTTCTACCCAAGTCGAACTCCTCCAATCCCAAGATGTCTTTTGGCAAGCCCTGGAAAAAGCTGGAATTGCGATCCCCACAACCCTTAAACAACTGAACTCACTCCCCAAAGTTTCGGTTCGACAAAAGAAAGAGTCAAACATCTTTATCGTCGTAGTCGAAGGCACCAAGAAAAAGGAAGTTCAAGCTCTCGCTGTCGCTTACCCAGAAGTTTTTAAAGAGTACGCAAACCGGCTGCGCGACGATGCCGCCCAACGAGCCCAAGAATTCGTCAGCAACCGACTCAAAGAAGAAAATGCTGCCCTCAAACAAGTTGAGGCAGAATACACAAATTTCAAATCGTCTAATCAGATTGTTGATAGTGGTGCTGAAGTGAGCACCCGCCTTGAGCTGGTTTCAACGGCTGAACAACAACTCGCCGAAGCGAGAGCCACGGAAAGCGCAGCAAGCGCTGCCACAGAGCAAGCTAGGCAAGACTTGAATTCCACTTCCAAAGTAAGAACTCGACTAAATGATGAACGAAATACTCTCGTACTCCTCGATAACAAGCAACAACTCAATAATCTGCAAATTCAGCGCGCTCAACTCAGTGAAACCTACCTCCCCGCCTCACGGATAGTTAAAGAACTTGACAATCAAATAGCTGAAAAACAAAAGTTTATTACCGAGCTAGAAAAGACCCTCAAGCCCGTAGTCAACGATGACAATCCAGAGTATGACGTTGCCAAGCGACGCTATTCGGACTCAATTGCAAACGTCAATGCCGCTTCATCTCGACGCCAACAACTTGAACAGCTCATGGCTGCCCGACAAAGCCGACTCAATGCTCTCGGCACACTCACACGGGATCAGCGAGAATTTGAGCGACGCATTGCCCTTCATACTCAAACGATTTCAGGTATGACTGACCTCTTCCAACGGGTCAGTCTCCGGAACAACTCGATCAAGTCACCAACCCAAACGCTCACCAGAGCCGTCTACGCCGAGCAAACGCAACCTAACTGGCTCGTCAACATGGCCATCGCGTCAATCGTAGGACTTGCTCTGGCAATCGTTTTCAGCCTCGTCCGAGATTCCTCGCAAGATCGAGTGAACAGCCGAGAAGAAGCATTCCTGCTCTCCGGCCTCAGCCCACTTGCCAACATCCCTGAACGTAGCCGCAGCAAGCATCCCGTCATCACGAACCCGCAAAGCAATATGGCATTCGAGTCATATCGTGTTCTGCGCTCAAATATTGCGGTCTATGCCCGCGATAATAAGATGAAGTCGCTGACCGTGACAAGCACCCTTCGGAAAGAAGGAAAGTCGGTTGTGGCGTCAAACCTTGCCATTGCCTACGTGCTTGCTGGACAGCGCACAATCCTCGTAGATGCCAATATGCGCTACCCGAGTCTCCACACGCTCTTCGGCTGCGCCGATAAACCAGGACTGGGCGACCTCTTGCTCGGCACTGCAATCGTAAATGATGTCCTACAGTCAACTACGGTCGAAGGACTCTACGTTGTAACTGCGGGCACAATCCCAGCAAACGCAACCGAAGTCATGGGCAGTCCAAGAATGCAAGAAATCATCAACATGCTGGGCGAGCAAGCCGACATCCTTGTCATCGATGCACCCCAAGTCGCGGGCCTCGCCGACGCCCCTTCCATTGCCGCCGTAACCGATGCATCAATCCTTGTTTCACAAATCGGCAAATCAAGCAAAGGCGAGTTCAAAGAAGCTGTCGGAATTCTCGAAGCTTCTTCCCCCGCACTTCTTGGTGTCGTATTCAACCGAGTCAGTGCAAAAGAAGCTCACCTCACCAAAGTCTAATTCTCAATCAGATACAAAAAAAGGACCGGAGCTTCAATGCTCCGGTCCTTTATTATTGTGCTACAGCCTACATAACTCCTTTCGTCGATTCATCCAGTTTATCGAGATATTCTCCCGCGAACTTGTCGAGGTCAGCTTCCGAAACATCAGGCGTCAACCCAATAAACCGATAACTAAACCCAATCTGCTCTTGGAACGGCCTCTTGACTGTGCCAAACAAGAAGTCCCACTTCGCTTTGCCGTAGCTCGAAAAGCCTTCGCCAGTTCGGAACAAATAAACTGCATTCCGGGGCAATTGACCACGCTGTTGAATCTTCATCCAAGCCGCCGGGATTTTGCCGTGGCTATTCGTCTGGATTGTGCGTTCACCTTGGTCAAGCAAATCCCAACCCTGGGCACGGAAACAAATCTGCTGGTCATGGAAAGCTTCCATCGATCGACCAGAAATGACGACAACGTCTATCTGACGCCCCGCATCATCTTGCATCACTTGGCAAGCTATCCCTATCGGATTCAAGACCGCATAACTGTCCGGCGACATCTTGTAACTGATCTTCGATCCAAACTCCCTAGGCAACAACTGAAAATTGTCGACATCTGAAAGCATCTTTTCTTCAACCCAAGATTCCTTAATCTCACGCTGGGGTTTCTTTCCAACTTCTTTGCCAACTGCCAGCACTGCCAACAAGCCACAAACAATCAATGCCATTTTTTTCATACTTTCCACCCGAGTTTCTTCGCAACGATGTAAACAATCCAGAACGCCAAAATCAGAGTTCCATAACTACCGTAGTCATGCATCCAAAACCCTGCATCCTTACCCATCGTCTCACCAATTATTCCGATCAACGCAATTCGCAACGAATTGATCGCCAAAGCGAGAGGGAAGGCAATCGCAATCATGATCAGATTGCCCCACCATTTCAGCCGTGCAATCAACATGATAAAAACAATACTTGCAATCATCGCCAACGTGAGCTTCATCCCACTACAGGCCGCAGCAATGCTCAAGGGCATAGTGTCAAGCTGAATCTCCGTCGGAGCCATCCTAAGCGGATTGAAGCCCGTTATCTTCAAAAGCGCATAAGCCCCCGTCGTACTCCAAATCTGAAGCTGATTGGTATTCTCGTCAATAATGCGATTCCAAATTGGCAAACCAACAATCAAATATCCCCAAGCTGGGAACATAGCGAAAAATCGTCGAAATCCATAAAGCGCACAAGCAAGTGTCAAAAATGCTGCATAGAAAATAATTGTGTGGAGGTTAGTGTAAAAGTGCGCCCAAGATGCCACAACATCAAAAACACAAAAGAATGCGAAAATCGGGATCAACCACCAAACCGGCTTAATCGGGTGTTTCTCAATCTTTTCCCGATTAACCCACAAAATATAACCCATCGCAAAGGGAACTAGCGGCCCATGCTGATAATAGCTATCATGGTCAATCCAAAGCTTTACCGTAAGCATCGTTGCTTCTTGGAACATCGCAAGCATCAACCCAATAAGCAAAAAGCCCATTTGAACATCGCGCCGCTTAAGCCACTCTAAAATTCCTTCTAGCGATACTTTTGGAAAAAACATGCGTCCCTGCGCATTGTTGTCGTCGACAAGTTCCTCAACGCCCATCGGAGTTGAACTCATCGAATCACCCACATTTCAATCAATTTGATTCCCATACCTTCTTCTTGTGCTCCAACCAGCGTAATGCAAGATTCAATCCAACGCTCCATTCAGACGACCATTTTGAATCAAAAATCCCATCGGAAAAACTGCATCCCACTAAACGACACCTATTCTAACACCCAAAACGACCAAAATGATCCCAGGTTAGTAGGCACCTTTGCCAGTTAACATCGAAACGAGCGTTTTCCACAGAACCAAAAAATCTCGTCGGAAAGACGCATTCCAATAATAATCCTTATCGAGCTGAATCCGCTCCTCATACGTCGTGTCATTCCGACCACTGCATTGCCACAAACCAGCGCACCCCGGTTTCATCTTATAATAAATCTCAATATCATCACCGTATTTCTCCGCTTCTGGTTCAACAATTGGCCTTGGACCAACAACACTCATCTGTCCCATCAGCACATTCAGCAGCTGAGGCAACTCATCCAAACTCGTCTTTCGCATCACAGATCCAAATCGAATCAATCGAGGATCATTCTTGAGCTTGTAAGTTTCATCAAACTCCTTGCGAGCCGCCGGATCACTTTCAAGCAATTTTTTCAGCGCTTGTTCGGCGTCCTTGCGCATAGATCGAAACTTGAACATCCAAAAAAGTTCTCCATTCTGGCCTAGTCGTTTCTGCTTAAAGAAAATTGGCCCGCCATCGGCCGAAAGGACTAATAACCCCAATATCAAAAATAAAGGGAAGAAAATCAGAAGCCCAATCAAAGAAAAAACAATATC
This sequence comes from Fimbriimonadaceae bacterium, assembly GCA_046154445.1. Classification (GTDB taxonomy): domain Bacteria; phylum Armatimonadota; class Fimbriimonadia; order Fimbriimonadales; family Fimbriimonadaceae; genus UphvI-Ar2. Next base: position 7,258 of record JBJXDW010000084.1, read on the forward strand.
TGCACTTCGTTTCAAAAATCGAAAGCTCGCCTGTTCGTACCGAGGCAACCTCGATTTTCCCAGCGGCTGTTTAACTCCTTTACGCGACTGATCCGTTATCATCCCAAATCCAAGTTGGTGCAAGAATTAGGACAGTTGTAAGCTTATCGCTTGTTCAAGCAATTTTACTTAGTGCCAACGTCAACTAAATCTGCATGTCCGCCGCAACCGGCAAACCAACAATCCCATTATACGAGCAAATTGTTATGATGTGCTTAATTCAGGTAATGCGCTGGCTTCCAATTCGATTCCTGCAACTGATGAGAAAGCCCCGAATAGCTAAAATTAGGGTCAACATCAATCCCCGCCGCAGTTTTTGCTGAATAGCCAAACCACCCAGCCAACGCAATCGCAACCGCAGCCACCGCAACCATCCCGAACATTTTTACTTCAAACAAAATCAAGCTGCCCGCATCAGATTCCTTGAACGAATCCCATGCACTCGGCCCTTCCTTAGAAAGCGGCTGAGCATGGTCAACCGGAAAAATGATGATCTGCGTCGGTTGAACGATCTCCGGCGCCGTCTTGCGTAATGCTCCCATGATACGAATTGTCGGAGCACAATTCGTTCCTATTTAGGTGTTCTTCACCCGCAAACCTACTCGACTGTCACAGATTTAGCTAAATTACGGGGCTGATCGATCTCGCATCCCCGCGCTAAAGCCATGTAATAGCTGAATAATTGAAGCGGAATCACGGAGAGCAACGCATTCAAATACCAATCTCCCGTCTGAGCAATTGAGATAGAACTGTCACAAACCTCCGGCAACAAGTGGTCATCCTTCGTCGTGATCCCCAAAATATGACCACCACGAGCCTGCAACTCCCGAATATTGCTCACCAACTTGTCACGCGTATCCGCCTGAGTTCCACCGACCACCGCCAAAGTCCCTTGCTCAATCAACGCCAGCGGACCGTGTTTCATCTCACCCGCTGGACACTCCTGCGTTGGTACATAAGCAATTTCCTTCAACTTCAAAGCCGCCTCAAGCGAAACACTCGCATCGGCCCCCCGACCCAAGAAGAAAACTAATGGCGCATCCACAAATCTCTGCGCCGCTTCCTTCATCGCATCTTCAAGCTCAAGTGCTTCCTGAACCGATTCCGGAAACTCCCGCAATGCCCGCAATCCGTGCTTGACGTTGATTCCCGGCATCTCCTGAACCTGGGCAATATGAACCCCCAACATATAAAGCACCAAACACTGCGCCAGATAAGCCTTTGTCGATGCCACACTAATTTCCGGCCCTGCCTGAGTATAGAGAACTCGATCAACCTCCCGAGCAATGCTCGATCCAACAACGTTCACAATCCCCAGCGTCCGAATCCGACGCTCCTTACAAAGCCGGAGCGCCGCCAAGCTATCGGCCGTTTCACCCGACTGACTCACAAAAACTGCCAACGACTTCGGCGACAAAAGCGGATCGTTGTACCGAAACTCACTTGAAAAATAAACATCCGTCGGCAACCTGAGCATCTTCTCGAAAAGCTGCTTGCCCATCAGCCCCGCATGATATGCCGTCCCGCAAGCAATGATGTTCACCCGGTCAATGTCGTGCCAAACGTGATCACTAAAAAGCCCCGTTATCTCAAGCTCTTCCTGACCCATTCGCCCAGCTAAACACTGCCGAACAACATCTGGCTGCTCATGGATCTCCTTGAGCATAAAGTGCTCATAACCCCCCTTCTCCGCACTCGCAATATCCCAATCCACCTCAAACGGCGCAAGCTGAACTGGCTTCCCGTCCTGCATCTTCACACTAATCCCGTCCGCCGTCACCAGCGCAATCATGTCATTGTCCAAAATCGCCACCTTCCGTGTATAAGGCAGCAACGCCGGAATATCACTTGCAATAAAATTCTCGCCGTCCCCATAACCCAAAACCAACGGACTCGCATTGCGAGAACAAACAATCTTCCCAGGCTCTCTCGCCGAAATCGCCACAAAGCCAAACGCCCCCGTAAACCGGCCCACCGCAATCCGCACCGCTTCTTCCAGCGGAACGCCCTTCGCATACTCTTCTCCAATCACATGCGCCGCAACTTCACTATCTGTCTCGCTTTGAAAAACGTGACCTGCCCGCACCAACTCTTCCTTAATTTCTAAATAGTTTTCAATAATCCCGTTGTGGATCACCGCAACCGTGCCTTCCTGATCGTAATGCGGGTGAGCGTTAATATCGTTCGGCGCCCCATGCGTCGCCCACCGCGAGTGCGCAATTGCTACGAACGCTTCCGGACGCTCCACATCAATTACCGCGCGCAACTGCGAAAGCTTCCCCGCTCGCTTCAAAACCTTCAAATCCCCTTCGGTCTGAAACGCAACCCCCGTAGAGTCATAGCCCCGATACTCCAAACGCTCAATCTGGTCAATCACCACATCAACCGCGTTCCGCTTACCCACATATCCCGCAATGCCGCACATAGAACCAAAGTCTACCGTCCTCTCTACCAACGATAGAGTCCAGCGCGCGCACCGGTGTTTCAATTCATGGCATCTCTGAAACCTCCTCGCCCTACGGCAAAATAGCCATTGATATTAGATTCTAGAACCAGTATCCATAAAATTTCTGGTCTCTATGAGTCTATTCAATAGCCCCGGATCTGCAAACGAAGTCGTCCCACCAGAGCGAACAATCCTGCCAAAACCGAATTGAACTATTCCAGGATAATTGTTTTAGCTACACGATCGAATGCGTAATCTAGACAATCAAAAATGTGTTGTGATTCAAAGAATATTCCTTTCTTGTTTGAGAAGACGACCAATCGCTCACCGGCGGAAGTTAGCAGTGCGTGATACTGGATTAAAAAAGATTCTCGATCTAACTTTAATGTCTCCGAACATATACAGATTGAAACTCCAACAAATTTCTCATCATACTTTCGACATCGCAAGACTTTCGTCAAATCTATTTTCTCGTCAAACTCTCCAGAAATTTCTTCGAAGAAACTTAAGTGAACTGACGATTCTAATATCTCTTTTTCATTTCTTGTTCTAATCGCGCACCAATACTCCCGGATCAGTGACTCCTTCCCAGTTACTTCACATTGGTTTCCGTATGTAATTCCCGAGACACTCAATTGGGGCGGAATATGCAAACTATTCACCTAGTACACTTTCCGCATATTCGAATCGTGCTCCACGCACTTCCTTTCCTAATTTGTTAATCTCTTTCCCTAGCCATTCAAAAGCTGCAATTACATCCGACACGATGAACGGAGTGGACTTAACTCCTTCCAAATTTGGCTGCATCTCGTCAATGGTTTTATTGTAATCGTCCAAAGCAGAACGGGACACACCTAATGCAATTCCATTTGTAGCAACATTGCCTGCCGCTCTTGCTTTATTCGCCCTCACAGTACGATTCCCTGGACCTGGCATCTCGCCTTCCAAAACTCTCTCATCTGCAAAACAACCGGCCTCATCATCATATTTCATGACTACTTTTAACTTAAGTTCGTTCTCCCGTAGCCATTTGTTAGTGTATCTTCTATCTGGATTTATTGTTTTGCCCCACTTCCATATTTCATCAAATTTATCTACAAGTTTGTAGAGGAAAGCAGGTCGCAATCCTACTGCATCAGACTGTGAAACTGGCTGACCGTTACAATACCCGTACCAATTCCGCCCATCCTTCGCCGGATCACGGGTCAAAAACCGACCCGTCGAAGAATCATAATAACGATGACCAAGCAGCTTCAAACCAGAATCTAAGTCACTCTGATATCCAAAACCACCCGCATACCCAAAAGCACTCTTCCATGAACCCGACGAAGATAACTGGTTCCCAAAAGCATCAAATACCTTTGAAGCACTAACAACCTGAGAAGCCGAAGTCTGAATATCATCGTTCTTCAAAGCCGAACTAAATGTCGTCTTTACCCCACCCCGAACCTCACCAGAAGGAGTAAAGCTAGCCAAACCATCCGAAAGAACCGAAGCCGTAACCCCAACCCCATTCCGCTTAAAAGAGCGCGAACCAAGCGAATCCGTCAACCCAACCCGCGTATCGAGTCCGTTATAAACGAATGAATTCGATAGCCCCGGACCAACAAACGAAGTCACCCGAGATTCATAATCATAAGCAAACGATGTCGTCCCAGAGCCCCGAACAATCCCAACCGTCCGCCCCGCCGCATCATACGCAAAACTCCGGGGATCTGAGCCACCCGAAACCGAGAGCAACTTGTCACCAGAATCATAAGAATAAACTTCCGTAACCCCATTCACCGTCCGCGATAAACGGTTACCATTCGCATCATAAGTATAAGCCCCTGAATAACCACTCGACTTCGCCTCCGAAGTCAGCTGACCAATCGCATCATAACCATAAGTTGTCGTGACCCCGCCCTCAACAACCTGAGTCACCTGAGAAGCTAAATCATAAGAATAAACCCGCGACTGCACAACCGCATTGGAAGAGTTCTTCGTAACAATAGATGTCACCCGGTTACGAGAGTCATAAGCATAAACTTCATAGGTTCCATTCGGATTGTTTTTCCGGCTGAGCCGGCCCGCCGAATCATAAACATAACCAGAAACATCACCAAATGCATCCGTAACCGAAACCGGACGACCCGCCGAATCATATGTCGTCGAAGTCGTCCCCGTCCCTACATCCACCATCGAAGCAACATCGCCCGCTAGGTTATAGGTGTAATTGATCGTCCCCTGAGGAGTGCCAAGCGACGTAATCTCGCTCGCCGCATTGTAAGTCCAAGAAGACGTACCCGTCCCATCCACCATCGAGGTCTGCCGGCCCGCATTATCATAAGCAAACGCCGTGTCCGTCAACCCAACCGGATAATCCACCCCCGTCTGCTGACCCGCGTTGTCATAAACATAATTGATCGTCTGACCAAGTGGGTTCACATACGCCGTCGTTGCGCCGTTCCCGTTATAAGCCCACTGCTCAACGCTGCTATCCGGCAAAGTCAAACTCGCAACTTCACCCCGGTCCGTAAAAGTGTAACTCCGTATAAAACCTCTCCCATTGGTAACCGAAGTTAAATAGCCAACCGTGTTATAAGTAAACGATGTCGTTTCGCCCTTGGCATTCACCGCCGAAATCGTCCGGCCCGCATCGTCCAAAACCCGCGATCCCGTCCGGCCAAGCGGATCTGTAGCCGAAACAATATCACCCTCCAAATTGTAGTTTATCGTCGAAGTCGCCCCGCCCGGCTCTGTCGCCGAAACAGCCCGGCCCCACGCATCAAGTGCAACTGAAGATGTATTCCCCGCCGAATCCGTAGAAGACGCAATTCGACCTAATAAATCGTATGTTGCCGAACTTGTGACCCCACCTGGAGCAATTGTCTGAACAACATCACCTTGCGTATTGTAATAAACCAAGCTCGTGCGGCCCAACGCATCGACAACAGAAATCGGTTCGCCAAAGCCGTTGTAACTAACCGTACTCTGCGTTCGACCAAGTCCATCTACACTTGTCAGTAAATTGCCATTAGAGTCATAAGCGTAAGTACTGACGTTACCATTCGGATCCGTGGTAGACAATAAGTCATGACCAGTTGAATAAGTAGAAATTGTCGTTTTAGCAAGCGGATTAGTGCTTGTCAACCGGTCACCGCTACTGTTGTAAGTCGCCGACCAAACCTTGCCGCGCTTATCCGTAAAACTCGTTACATTTCGGTCAGCATCATAAACATACGCGGTACTAAACCCTGCTTGATCAACTTTCGATGCAACTAAACCACCCGAGTAGTTGTGGACGATCGTTTTCCCGTTAGGCTGGGTCATCGTCGCTGCCGTCGATGAAAAATTCCAAGTCCATGTAAAATTCAACGGGTTTTTGAAGCTAACCAACCGCTCGGAAGAATCATATGTCTGAATCCAAACCTTGCCGAGCAAATCTGTCTCGGTTATGATATTGCTAAGAGAATCATAAGTAAAAGATCGAGTGTGATAATCGGAATTCAATTCCGGATAGGTAATCCCCGTCAAATCGTTGTTAGCATTGTAACTAAAGCTCCAAACCCGAGAAGCCGGATCGGTCACCGATGAAATTAGCCCAGAAGATGTATAGGAAAAGACAAGACTCCGCGTCGCACCATTACTGATCGAAGTAATCTTCTGACTCGAATTCCGTGTGATTGTTATCGCATTGTTATTCTTATCTTTGACTGAAGTCAGCCGCCCAGAACTATTCAGATATAGCTTCGACCGATCTTTGGAAGTAATCGTCCAACTGCCATCAGTGTTGTGCACCAGAGCATCATGTATTCCGGCCGGAGCATTAAAAACTCCCGCCGTTTCACTATAGGGAATTTCCAAGCCATCCCCATAACGAACTATTGCAGATGACCCACTTGTATAAGACAACTTAACGTCGTAACCATGGCTCCAACCCTTGCCCAAATCAAAACTATAAGCACCCATCGAATTGTGATGAAGTGAAAAGTTAACTCCCGAATCTCCCCTCGCAGACCAAGAAACGATCGGATAAGAAACGTGCCGATTGCCAGTATTTGTATTGATTCCGCCTCCCGTCTCATTTCCGCCTGTTGGTCCACCTCCCGATCCGCCACCATTACCCCCACCTTCGCCCGGCGCACCTCCACCGCCACCAGTTCCCGGATCACCTGATTGAGCGCGAACATAACTAATCACAGGAATAATCGAAGCAACAACATCAGACTCAGAAATCGGTGCAACTCGCTCTTCATTAAGCCTGGCTCTTTTCAAATCTCGTTGCAACTGCGGCGTCCACCAACCACCCCGACCAATCGGGTCCCGCCCCGGCTTTGATCCAAAATAAACCCGCGTCGATTTCTCAGTAAAGTGACCCTTAGGCAACCGCTGAAATTCCTCAAACCTTTGCTGCAACTCCGATGAACTAACCTTCGCAATCGGATTCAATCCCTCAGCCGTAGCACTGTAGAAAAGGCATAGGGAAAGCAAAGTGCATATGAGTCGCATAATTGGGCGACCTGAATAGTTTTGAATGGTTGAAACAGACATGGCTCTTGATCTAAAGTAATCATAACCAAAACTAAAATAATTTGAAACAAAAATTACTAAGTGTGATTTATATGTGATTAACTTATGAAAAATTCATGAGAAAATCATAAAATATTAACTAACATCTTTAGTCAATCATTCAACCCAAGGAGCCGTTGGACGCTGACCACCTTCCACCCACCGAACAATCTTCGACAAATACTTCGCCGCCGACTCAGGCTCAATCAAACGCCCCCACTTCACCAACCGCGCCCGCTGAACCACGCTCAAACGCCCCATCTCCAAAACCTCTTCCAGCCCCCTCCGAAGCCCATCTACATCCCCAGCCGGCACCACATGCCCTCGCCAAAACGCCCCGAGCAACGCCGAACTACCTGTCCGATCCGTCGCCACAACCGGAACTCCCCGCATCAACGCCTCACCCACCAAAGCTCCCCACCCATCATGCCGGCTCGGCACCACCACCACATCACTGGAAGCGACCACAAGCATCGCCTCCTCCCACTGCAAATACCCGTGCGTTTCAACCTTTCCCTTAAAACTCAATTCCCCGATCAGCTGCTCACACTCCAACCGCTGATCTCCTTCCCCATAAAAATCCGCCCGCCATCCCTCCGCCGCAACCTTCGACAATGCCCGAACCAAAACATCTGTCCCTTTCCGATGCGTAAACTGCCCCAAATAAGTAATCCGAAAATCCCCTTCCGGAACTACCGGTTCAAACCTATCCCCTGGCCCTCGCGGAAAGTAGCCATAAGGAAAAACCTTCTCCCCCCACCCAAAGTCTTTGTAGGCCACTTCCGCCAGCTTCCCAATCGCCAAAACCGCCTTCACTCGGCCCCCAAAAAGCATCTTAGCAACGTGCTGAAATAGTGGCAAAAGCTGCCCTATTTTTCTGCTCGCCCACGACTTATCCAATATCTCGACCTCTTTCGGAAGCGGTGCCTCATTCACAAACACAAAATTTAACCTCCGCCAAATTCCACTAAAGAACACCGTCCGAGCCAGCCGCACACTAAAAATTCCGCCAACAAAATGTAAACTCCCTTTAACCCGATCCCCCATCAACGACTTGATCCGAGCCCCATCCGGAGCCACGACAAGTTCAACTCCCTCGCCCTCAAATTCCGGCCACCCCATCTCGGCCCTTTCCCCGCTTAACCCGTCCTGAACAACCCAAACAACTTCAAACCCAAAATCTCGTGCCAGCGAAAGCAACACTCCTGACTGATGATGCGACGGCATATTCTGCCAAAACACAAGCCTCCGAAATTCACTCACAAATCATTCCGCTCCGTTGGCCCGTTATACCTGCGCAGACTCAAAACTGACCTTCACCGCCATAAAGGCGAACCACCAATAAACCATACTATTAAATGGAAATGAGCGGCGCAACAATCAAAAAAGTTCTTCAAGTGCACAACCGCTACGTTTGGAGCCCTGGAGGAGAAATCGGAGTCCTCGAAGCCGAAGCCGAACTCCTTCGCAACCACGGAGTAGAAGTCGAACAATATTTCGTCGACAATGAATCCGAAATATCCGGTCTCGCTAACAAAATCAAAACCGCCAAGAACATCGTCTGGTCGTCCGAATCCCTCCAAAATGTCCGCAAAGCCATCAAAGCCTCAAAACCCGATATTGTCCACGTCCACAACTTTTTCATTCATATCTCACCCAGTGTCTATAAAGCCTGTAATCTCGAAAATGTCCCCGTTGTCCAAACTCTCCACAATTTCCGAACCTGCTGTGCCGCAGCCAGCCTCATCCGCGACAATCACACGTGCCAAGACTGCGTCGGCAAATTCCCACTCCCTGCCCTCAAACACAAGTGCTATCGTGGTTCATTAGCAGCGACAATTCCTCTTGTCCTCATGCAACAAGTTAACCGATGGAACGGATCATTCACCCAACGCTGTTCAGGATATATCTGCCTCTCCGAATTTGCCAAAGAAATCTTCACCCGCTCTGGTCTCCCCGGCGAAAAACTCTACGTCAAACCCAACTTCGCTACCGACCACGGTGCATCCACCAAACAGCGTGAAAACAAAATCGTTTTCATAGGTCGCATCGTCGATGAAAAAGGCCCGCACGTTCTCGTAGACGCCTGGCTTAAAGCTCAACCGGAAGGTTGGACCTGCCACATCCTCGGCGAAGGAGACATGAAAGATGATCTCATGGCAAAGTCCAAGGACTGCAACTCATTGCATTGGCACGGCTGGGTCACCAAAGAAGAAGTCGAAGAGTTCATCCAAGCTTCGAAGTACGTCATCATGACGAGCACCTGCTACGAAGGTTTCCCCCTCGCTCTCGCGGAAGCCCTCAGCTACGGCACTCCCGCCATCGTTCCAAACCATGGCGCAATGCCCGAAATCATGCAAACCCCCGAAATCGGATTCGCCGCCGAACCCTCAAGCCCAGATGACTTCGCAAAGGTAATTACCCACGCAACCCAAATTCCCGAAGAAGAATGGCATGCCCGCTCAATAGCCGCCCGCCAACGATTCGAACAAAACTACACACCCGAAGCCAATTTCCATGCTCTCATGGAGATCTACCAAAAAGTGCAATCCGCATGACCTACCCTAAAAAAACTCTCGTAACCGGCGGCGCCGGATTCATCGGTTCCCACCTTGTCCTCGCACTCCTCAACCAAGGAACCGAAGTCACTGTCATCGACGACATGAGCAACGGTCTCGAATCAAACCTCGACCTCTTTCGGATCCAATCCAACATTGTCAGGGCATCAATCCTCGACCTCGATGCTCTTAAAGAAGCCGCAGATGATTGCGACACCATCTTCCATCTTGCTGCTGTCAGCAACGTCGCCCAAACGCTCAACCACCCGCTCGAGGCCCACGCCGTCAACGCCACCGGCACAATGAACGTCCTTGAAGCCGCCCGCACCCACAACTGCCACGTCGTCTTCAGCTCATCCGCCGCAACTTATGGCGACACCCCACTTGTCCCCACCCCAGCATCGTCCCCCCAAGCCCCTATCTCAATGTACGGATCACAAAAACTGCTAGGTGAATACTACATTCGCAACTATTGCCATCTCTTTGACCTCTCAGCTGCCTGTCTCCGATATTTCAACGTCTACGGCCCCCGCCAACGCCCTGATTCACCCTACAGCGGCGTCATCAGCATCTTCACCGATCGCGCCCAACGCAACGCCCCCATCTCCATCCATGGCACCGGCGAACAAACCCGCGATTTCATCGCTGTCGAAGATGTCATCGCCGCCAATATCGCCGCTGCCCAACTCCGAACTGGAAAAGGCGAAGCCTTCAACGTCTGCACTGGCGAGCGAACCAGCGTAAAAACCCTTTGCAATCTCGCTGTTGACTTCACCAACTCCACGAGCGTAGTCACCCACGGCCCCGCCCGCGAAGGTGACATTCTCCACAGCCAAGGAATTCCCGACCGAGCCCAAGAAGTCCTCGGATTCACTGCCAAAACCCAATTTCGCGACGGCCTCAAATCCCTAATCGAATCCGATTAAAGAGAGTATGAGGTGCCCGGGTGGCAACACAAGGGAACGCTAAGATATCAGCGAATATCCAGATCGCTAAATGGGGCTGCACCTGGTAACGTAACCCTATGAGGTTTCCCCTCGTCCTACCCACCCTCCTCGCCGCATCGTTCGCCATCGCAACCCCTCAAGAAACCGCCGCCCATGGGGTAATCACCCGCCTCCTTAAAACCCGATCTAAAGATTTCACGTTCGTTCAAACTCAATCCACCGACGCCAAAGATTCCTACCAAGTCACCGCCAAAAACGGCAAAGTCATGATTAAAGGCACTACTGGAGTTGCCATGTGTCGTGGAGCCTACGACTACCTCAAAACCAAATGCAACGTCGTCGTCACTTGGGACGGCGACCAACTCTCACTCCCCGCAAAATTCCCCGACGCAACCATCAATTCCGGCCCGAACCCCAACATCTATCGCCACTATTTTAACGTTTGTACATTTGGCTATACATCAGCGTTCTGGGATTGGAACCGCTGGCAACGCGAAATCGACTGGATGGCCCTCCATGGCATCAACATGCCCCTCGCTATGAACGGTCTCGAGAAAGTCTGGCAAACCGTTTGGCGATCTTATGGCCTCACCGATCAACAAATCCGAGCCCACTTCGTCGGTCCAGCATTCCGACCCTGGCAATGGATGGGCAACGTCGATTCCCACGGCGGACCCTTGCCCCAAGCCTGGATCGATAGCCAAGCTGAACTCCAACAAAACATTCTCAATCAAGAACTCGCTCTCGGTATGAAGCCTGTTACTCCCGCATTCGCTAGTTTCATCCCTAAAGCTTTTGCTGTAAAACTTAAACCCAGCGAATTCCAAAGGTCAAGCGGATGGTGCGGATTCGAACCCACATACATGCTCGACCCACGCAACCCGCTCTTCTCCGAAATCGGCGAAAAGTACATCAAAGAATACAAAAAGCAGTACGGCCAGACAGCTGGACTTTATCTCGCCGATATCTATAACGAAATGTCCCCGCAAGTAAAAGAGGCTACCAAACTCCTTGAACTCGGTGAAATCGCCAAAGCTGTCCACAGCAGCATCAAAAAAGGCGACCCAAAAGGAACCTGGGTGATGCAAGGATGGCTTTTTTTCAACGAGCGCAACTTCTGGCAAGCCCCCGAAGTCGAAGCCTATCTCGGCGGCGTCCCCGATAACGACATGATTCTTCTCGACCTCGCCTCCGAAGCCTACGAGGTCTGGCGCATCCACCCCGCATTCCGTAAAAAGCCGTTCATTTGGAACATGCTCCACAACTACGGCCAAAACACCACCCTTACTGGCAACCTCCCCAACATCGCCACTAAACCCATTGCCGCCCTCAACGATCCAGATCATGGTCGTCTCAGCGGAATGGGAATCACCATGGAAGGCACTGAACAAAACGCCGTCCAGTACGAACTCATGACCGACATGATGTGGCGCACTACGTCTCCCGATCCCGCAAAATGGATTGAACAATACGGCGTCCAACGATATGGAAAAGACACCCCAGAAATCAGAAGAGTCTGGCGAGAAACGATCGGCGATATCTATCTTGGCAAAACTCAGTCGGCCGCCGACCAATACACAAATCGACCCTCAATGGCTCAAGTTGGCGAACCTGGCGATGAAATCATCGACTTTCGCCGCCGAGTCGAAGCAATGCTCGCCCTCGAACCCCAACTGAAAGATTCAAAACTTTACCAACGCGACCTCGTCGATATCACCAAAGGATATGCAAGCTATGCGATCAGCTCTTCAATCAGCAACGTCGTTGATGCCATTGAAACCAAAGACCAAACTAAAATCGCCGATGCCCGAAAAAAGTTTGAAGGACTGATGCGCGATCTCGATACCCTCCTCGCTACAATTCCTTATCACCGCATGGATCGCTGGATTCAAATGGCCCGTGATACCGCCATTGCTCAAGATAAGAATCTCCTTGAAGAAAACGCTCGCCTCCAAGTAACGGTGTGGGGCGGCCCCATCCTCAACGATTACGCCGCCAAAGAGTGGTCAGGACTCGTCTGGGATTTCTACCGCCAACGCTGGAACTACTTCTTCGACACACTAGAAGGAAAGCAGTTCTTAATCGGACTTCCGACTTGGGAGCTGAACTGGACAAAGCAAACCAACCTCCCAAAACCATTCAAGTCAGACCCTGTCAAAGCCGCTAAGCAACTCCTGAAATCAGGCCAACCGTTTGAGTCGTCAACTGTCGATCGCGGCATCGCCGTCGGCAAACCTGTCTCAAGCGACGGTGGAACCGAAGGTTCTTCCACACCAGATCTCATCACCGACGGTCGCGCCAGCGGACGTTATTGGGCCGCCGGCCCCGGTCCTCATTGGGCGCAAATCGACCTCCAAAAACCGACGACCATCTCAAAAGTCCAAGTCTTTCCATACGTCGATGGCACCCGCTACTACCAATACACCGTCGAGATTTCCTCGGATGGCCAATCCTGGAAGCAAGTCGTCGACTACTCCAAAAACGAGAATCCCTCTCCGCGTCGTGGATTCTTGCATGAAATTCCAACCCAACAGACTCGCTACATTCGCATCAATATGACCTTCAACTCCGCTAACCCAGGCATGCACCTCCACGAAGTCCGCGTGTTTAACTAGGGTGGGATGCAAAAATTTCCCTCCCCAAGTTTGGGGAGGGTGGCCCGAAAGGGCCGGGAGGGGTTGCCTCCTATGAAGCCCCGGAATTTGCACAGCAAACTCCGCATTCTCGCTCGAGTGGCACTTGTGAAACCAGTTTCAAAAATAACATCAAATGAGGTCAAAGGCTTTCCCGACCCCGTCATCCCGGCGAAGGCCGGGACCCAGTGCCCGGTAAAACGAGGCAGCCGTAGGCTGTCGGTTCCCACTCCTCGAATAGGAAATCTGTGGCCAGGGTGGCAACACCCGGGAACCCATTCGCGTTCATCGATCGAGCAAGATAGAAAACACGTCTTCACCCACGAATCGCCGGTCTCGCCTTAATCACTTTACAAGGATTCCCCCCACAAATCTGCCACTCCGGCATATCCTTCGTCACCACACTCCCACTCGCCACAATGCACCCATCCCCAATCGTCACCCCCGGCGCAACAAAACACTCCGCCGCCACCCAAGCCTGATCCCCGATCGTAATCGGGAAAAACACCAGCGGAAACTTGGGATCCTCGTAATCATGCGTCCCCGTACATAAATACGAATATTGCGAAACAACGCTCATACGTCCAACAGTCACCTTCGCGTAGTTGTAGATATCAACATCCCAACCGACCCAACTCCCATCCCCAATCTCCAACTCCCATGGATAGAGCACCTTCACCGTATTGTTAATCTTCACGCCCGTCCCAATCTTCGCCCCAAACACCCGCAATAAAAAGATCCGCCACCCATCAAAAAACAATCGTGGCGATGGCCTAAAAAGCAGTTTCCAAACAATCCCCCACAGAACCCGTTTCACCAAAATCGCCTTCGACCACTTCGTCCGGCTCTTCGTCAGATCAAGCTCACCACTCATCACTTACTATTGTGGCTGACAGACACCATCTTTGTAATCTGCAACTCATTTGGCCAAGTAACAAACCACTGGTGCCCCGGTTTTTCGGAGCGAAAGTCGGGTCTCATCTTTTTGCGCAATTGGGGCTGAAATCCATCCCCTATAGCCAAAAACCTGGGTGCCACTGGTGAAACCAGTGTAAACCAAATACTGAAAATGTATCGTCATTCCCGTGGAGGCGGGAAGGTGAATTCACGGTTGAAGTGCAACGGCCATCTCGAAAAATACCTCGTCCGGCGTGCGCCAGCCTAGACATTTGCGCGGAGTCGAATTGAGTTTGTGCTGGACAGCCGCAACAAAATCCGGCC
>JBJXDW010000085.1:0-6562 GCA_046154445.1 Fimbriimonadaceae bacterium
TAGCGATATCCCTTCTTTCAAATATCCAACGATCTCGCCACGCTCAACCGCGGAAAGGTGACTGTAGTTCTTTCCCATCGCAACACTCTTTTAGCACCTGTTGCACTTGTAGCGTGAACTGACAGAATCCAGACGTGACGCCAGAAATCACAAATTCTTCTACCCATCAAAACTCAGATTGCCCCCTTCTAAACCACCGAAATCAAAATCCCGACAACCGACTCTTAGTGCGAACAAGCTCTGCCGCCCGCAAACCACGCTTCGCCTCCTTGTCCTTAGCCCGACTCCGCCGCATCAACTCCAAACTCGCTCCATAGAGCCGCGCTCCCGAAAACCGCACCAACGCCCAAGTTGGAACAGTCGACAAAACTTTCGTTACGTCTTCTTCAATTGTTCCAACCCGTCGACGCGCCACGAGTCCCACAAGAGCAAGTGGAAAGTAAAGTCCAATAAACATAATAGCCATCAAACACAGTCGCACCCACTCTGGAAACATCCATATCCAACCGGCAGACCAACCAACCCAAACTAAAGTCAAAATCGGCACAATGTAGGTCAACCGCAAAGTCCATGGTAACGGATTCGCTTTCTTCATCCGGTCAGCTTGTGCAAACAAAACCGCCAATTGTTCAATCGATTCCTCAACTGCCCCCAATTCATCATAAACCTTACGAACATTGTCGTCAAAATGAACAGCGGCAATATACTCTCGGTGCCCATTACCTGACTCACGAACTCGCCGCCGGATAATCCACCGCACCCACTCATTACATTCCTTCTCCGAAGCAAGGTCAAGCAACTCACTCAAACTCAGCCCCTGACTATTTTTAAGAAACTGATTCCGTTTTCCTATCTCTCGTCGATATCCAACCAAACTAAAACAGAAAACAACCATACCGAATAAAAACATCCATATAAAAATACGGATATCTCGGGGTGCCGCCGAGTCAGGGTCAAGGTGCCTAATCCAACGATTGCCCCCATAACAGCCAACTGACAAAAGTGTCGCAAGACCCCCGAAAAACATTCCACCAACAAACAATTCTATGAATCGCTCACCCTTCATTCCTAGAATATTCTTTCGAAATTGATCGACCCGCTGCATCAACGTAAATTTAATACGGAGTCAACTCCAATAGAGATTCAACCTCCCAAGGTATCCTCAAATCCAGATGACCGAAGCCTCCCCGGAACAACTCGCCGCAATGTGGCCCGGTCTCCTCACCGAAATCCAGGCCGCGAACCACATTCTGCTCGCCAGCCACGTGAACCCCGATGGCGACGCTCTAGGAAGCACCCTCGCTTTCAGTTTGGTCCTCGACCAACTTGGAAAATCTCACGAAGTCCTCTTCCACCACCCCGCCCCCAAATATCTCAACTTCCTCCCCGGTATCGACCGAATAACCAACCAGCCTTCCGGCAAGCCCGCCGACCTCGCTATCCTTCTCGACCTCGAAGCCATGAGCCGAGTAGGCGAAACCATTCTCCCCGCTATCGAATCCGCCACAAAACTCGCCGTCATCGACCACCATCAACCCAACGAGAAACCGGGCCGTATCCGAATAGTCTCCACAAAATCCCCCGCAACCGCCGCCGTCCTGTGCGACCTCTGGCGCGATTCCACGATTACAATCACTCCCGATATCGCTACGCTCCTCCTCGTCGGAATCCTCACCGATACAGGCAATTTCCGCTACCCCAACACAACCCCGCACTCAATGCACGTCGCCGCTGACCTCCTCGAAGCCGGCGCAAATCTCCGCGAAATCAACGAAGCAATTTATCTCAATAAGCCCCTCCCTGCCGTCAAACTTTTCGGCAAAGCTCTCAGCAATCTCCGCCTCGCCGCCGATAACCAAATCGCTTACACCACCCTTAAACAATCCGATTTCACCAACTCCGGAGCCATCGAAGAAGACACCGAAGGATTCGTCAACGAACTCCTCGCGATCGACACAGTCCGACTCGCCGCAATCCTCCGTGAAAGCGCATCCGGCCGGATCAAAATCTCAATCCGCAGCCAGGGCCCCATCGACACCACCGAGATCGCCAAACAATTTGGTGGCGGCGGACACATTAACGCATCTGGAGCCCATAGCGACGACTCCATCGACCTAGCCGCCGAAAAACTCGTCGCCGCGATGATCCAGTGTTTGGAATCCTGTTAATCGATAAACCACAAGGTATTACGTCACACGGAGTCATTTCACGCCTCCGCAAAGCCCTCGACACCCGCCGCATCGGGCACGCCGGAACGCTCGATCCCCTTGCCACCGGCCTCCTTGTGGTCGCCGTTGGCCCCGCCACAAGGTTCCTCCAATATCTCGATCTTGAACCCAAAACCTACATCGCTACCGTCAAATTCGGCGAATCAACCAACACCTACGACGCCGAAGGCGAAGTCACTCAAACCCGCCCAATCCCTAAAAACCTTGAAGAGCAAATCGCCGAAAACATCCCCCAGTTCCTTGGCAAAATCACTCAATCCCCACCTATCTATTCTGCCATTAAAGTCCAAGGAAAACCCCTCTACGAATACGCTCGGCGTGGCGAAGAAGTAGAGATAAAAGCCCGCACCCAAAACATTTACAATTACAACCTCGACAACTTAAATAACGACCAAGCAACCTTCACCATAACCTGCGATGGTGGTACTTACATCCGCTCGCTCGCCCACGATCTCGGCGAAGCAATCGGCTGCGGCGCTCACATCAAAGAACTCCGCCGAACCCAAGTTGGCCAGTTCACTATCGACCAATCAATCAATCTCGAAGACGCAACCGAATCCCACATAATCCCCTCGCAAACTGTCCTCACCCACCTCCCGCAAATCATCATGACCCCCGAACAAATCGACGACATCCGCCACGGTCGAGCGTTCGAAAACAAAACCCCCATCAATAACCCGCACGCCGTCCTCATCGCCCAAAATGGCAACGTAGTCTCCATCGCAAACGTGGTAGAAGATACAATCATTCAACCCGACTGCGTCATCCCTTACGAACTATTCGATCAAATCATCGCAAACCAATGACTCCTCCCGCCTGGCTCTATGACACCGAAGCAAAAAAGCAACACATCAATGGGCAGTGGACTTGGTTCTTCCTCTGGCTTATTTGCACTGTAATTGGTGTTTTTGTCCTCAAAGCTGACCCCCATCTCCACGGCACCCACACCCAGCTCGGCCTCCCAAAGTGCTACAGCGTGATCCTATGGGATCGACCCTGCCCTGGATGCGGTCTCACAACCAGTTGGACCGCCACCATGCACGGCAACCTCCCACTCGCCTTCAAAGCAAACGCCCTCGGCCCAATAATCTACTATCTGTTCACAATAACCGCGATTCTTAGCGGATTCGGAGCGATCAAAAAATGGCGGCTCCGGAGCGAAACAAAACTCGCCACCATCAGCCTCGCCACCATGATCGTTCTATTCCTGGTTTATGGCGGCATCAGATTCGCAACCACAACATACAACGACCCCGGTCACTTCGCCTGGAAAGCACTCCAAGAACGCGGCTCTTCACCCACTCCGAATCGATAACAGTCTATTAACCGCGAAAGCATCACAAGCGATGATAGAAGACGCACTCCCCTATCCCTATCTGTTTACCGAGAACCAATACTGAATCAGCGGCTCGCCATCCCTCCCCCTCGGGGAGGGGAAGGGGTGGGGCATCACTTGAGGCAACTCGCCCAGCAATGGGATTGTCCTCAACTCATCTCCGAACGAGCAAACAACCCTGGCAAACCACCTGTGTGCCAAAACAACACCCGGCCCCCAATCTCCCCCCGACCAGCCAAATCCACTAACCCCGCAAACGCCTTCGCTGTATAAATCGGATCCAACAAAATCCCCTCGCGCCGCCCCATCAATTCCGCCGCCGCATCCCCGGCATCACTCGCAAGCCCGTAACCCGGCCCAACATAATCGAGCGAAAATCGAATCTCCGCTTCCAACAAAGGCAAAACCCCAAACTCCGAAGCATAGGCAGCATTCAATATCAACAAATCATCAAATGCCTCAGGGTCAGGGTCAGCACTGACCCCCAAAACCTTTGTCCCCTTTTCCCCAAATGCATACCCCAGCCCTATTTGCGTGCTTCCACTCGAAGTCGCCGACACAACCCAATCAAACTCTCTCTCAACTTCCCGCCCCGCCTCAACAAAGGCATGAACCGATGTCACCGAACTCCCACCAATCGGAATCCTCAAAACTCGTTCCCCATCTGCCTCCAACTCCTTCCCCAACTCATCGGCACAATCTTCCAATTCATCCCAAGTTCCATCCGCCAAAACCCGACGTTCAATCCCAAACCACCGATCCAAAACCACATTCCCGCCCTGACTCAAAGTGCCAGAAACCTTCCGATCCAAGACCTCATAAGGCGAATCCATCGACACAACGCAGCACCTCATTTCCATAACCGAACAAGCCGCCCCCAACTGCCGCACAAAATTGCTCTGACTCGCCCCACAACTCACAACCGCCGTCGCCCCCATCGCACGAGCCAAACCCATCCAATATTCCAGCTTCCGGCCCTTGTTACCGCCTCCCGCAAATCCTGTCAAATCGTCCCGCTTGATCCAAAGATCACAACCAAGTTCATCACTCAGCCGATCAAGACGGTGGAGAGGCGTCGGTAACAAGCACAAAGAAACGCGAGAAACGTCTGGCACGTCTCTAATTTACCAACAACAACTGGCCCACTACCGTAACGAAACACTCTTTACATACCGAGTAAAATTGCTAGTAGGAGCGCTAAACATGACCGAAAATGAAAGAAACCCCCGTGCCCGCCGAATGCTTTTCGGTTGTCTCGGCATCTTTGTCGGTGTCATTGTTGCCCTCTATATCTGGATTGGACCACTCTTACTGACTGCCAAGAAGAAAGGATTCTTTGACCCCCAAGTCAAACGAAAATATGAGGGCGACTCAATGACCAACCTCAAAAACATCCATACGGCGATCATGCTTTATCAAGAGTCCGAGGGCCAACTTCCCTTCGCCAATGCATGGATGGATGGCACCTGGCGCCGGCTCCAAACCGGCGATATGGAAGAAGTTGAAGCGAAAAAACAGCTCAAATCCCCCAGTCTCGCCGCCGATAACCCGCTCGCATTCGGTTACGCCTTCAACGAAGCAATTTCCGGCAAATACTCGGATGACATCGCCGACAAAGACAAAACCCCCCTCGTATTCGATAGCAGCGATCTTACATGGAACGCATTCGGCAACCCCGCGCAACTCGCACCCAATCCTCCCAGACCCGAAGGCAACTACGCCGTAACCGTCACCGGAAACGTCGTGAAGCTCGATACCATCCTAAAATAGTTATTCTTAAAGCAATTAGCCCTAAAACGTCGCAGGTCTGACTCCATACGTCAAGAACGTCCTTAGCTATACTTTTATTTGCGCCGATAATAAGTGCTGACCATTCAACTTTCAACGAAGAAAGAGAAAAGCTATGTCCGTGACTGAACTAACCAAACCCCTCATAAAAATCGACTTCCTTCGCATGATGATGACATCACGCGAAGGCGATCGACGCGAAGGCATCCTCTTGCGTCAAAGCAAAGGATGGTTCCAAGTCAGTGGCATGGGACACGAAGCAATTGGTGCAATCGCCCATCTTCTCAACGAAGACGACTTTTTATTCCCGTATTATCGCGACCGTGGTCTGATGATGGCCCGCGGCCTGACCACCGAAGATCTTGCTCTCGCATATTTCGCCAAGCGCGATTCCAGTAGCGGCGGTCGCCAAATGCCCGGTCACTACAGTAGCCGCAAACACAACATCGGCAGCGTCTGCACCCCAACCGGCGGCGGGCTCATCCCAGGAGCCGGTGTCGCTTGGGGAATGAAACTCGATGGCAAAAAGAATGTCGTCATCGCCACTGTCGGCGACGCCGCTATGCGACAAGGCGAATTCTACGAAGCTTGGGCGTTCGCAGTTCAAGAAAAGCTCCCCCTCATCATCGCCATCGAAGATAACAAATACGGAATCTCCACCCCAACCGCCCACTTCATGGCCCTCAACCATCCGGGAATCATCGGCATGGAACACGTCATCAAAGTCGATGGTCGAACCCCCGATTCCGTTCTCGATGGTGCTGGTCGCGCTATCGCCAAAGCTCGCGCTGGTGACGGCCCCACAATCCTCTGGTTCGACCTGGACCGCCTCAGTAGCCACACCTCGTCCGACGATCACCGCACCTACCGCGACGCCGACGAAATCGCCGAGATGGCCGACCGAGACCCCATCAAACTCCTCAAAGATGAACTCGTCGCTGCGGGAGAACTTACCGAAGAGTCTTTCAACAAACTTCAAGAAGAAGTCATCGCCGAAGTTGACCGCATTTACCGCGATGCCGAATCAGCCGAAGACCCCCGGGCCGAAGAAGTCATGGATCACCTGTGGGGTGCACCCGACCAACCCGTCACTCCACCGATCAGCACAGGTAACCAAACCATGGTCGAAGCAATCAACAAAACCTTCGACAAAGCCCTCGCCAGCGACCAAAACATCATCTTCTTTGGCGAAGATATCGAAGACCCCAAG
>JBJXDW010000086.1:0-41296 GCA_046154445.1 Fimbriimonadaceae bacterium
CAACTTGAAGCAAATTGAGTCTGCTAAGGAGCAGTGGGCCATGGATACCGGGGCAGCTAGCACAGCCACCCCTGTCCAAGCTGACCTCACGCCTACCTTCTTGAAGAAGTGGCCAAGCGGACCGGTAGCGGGCACCTACACACCCAACGATATGTCCACCTTGCCTGACTTTAGCGGCAAGAATGCAGATGACTTCCAAAATCCAGCTACACGAGCAGCTGCGATTGCGGCGGCTGGTCTGTAAGTTAGCTCGTCAATCAAATCCATTGGGATGGTGGTTTCCGGTTGAATCCGGAGACCACCAGAACCCCAGTGAAATTTTTTGGTTTGGAAGTAATGGTTGTAGTCCAGTAGCAATACATGGAATTTTATGACCTCGACATGGAAAAGACACTATTAGGCAACAGGAAGATCTTGTGATCAGATGAGAAACAAACGGAATTCTCGCAATGGGCATACCCTCATCGAAGCGATGTTCGCATCGTTCCTAGCGCTTTTGTGTGCGCTTATTTTTTCGGCGACGATTCCAGTTGCCAATGTGACTCGCGGCAAAGCCGACAACATGAATGCGGCTACGACTTTGGCGCAGAAGATGATTGAATCTGCTCGATCCAAAGGATATCCTAATGTTACAAATCAGCGGCTTGTCGATACTGGGCTTGCTGATAATACGACACTTGTTAATTTAAATACGCTTGGAGTTGGCTCGGCGGGCGAATTAGCAGTTGAGTTTACAGGGATTGACTCAGCGATTATTGATAGCCCAGGGACGGTTTTACCGAGTGGTCGTGGGTTTATTTACTCCACACAAACGGGCCTTGATATGCGTCAGATCACAGTTGTTGTGATGTGGAGAGAAAGTAGCGGAACTCGCAATGTTCGCCTGACATCATTGGTGGCAAATTTATGATAAGTCGCAGAAGCAGGAAGTCGGGTTTTACTTTGGCGGAAGTCGTTGTGGCATCGGTTGTTTCGGTCGTTGTTTTGACTTCGGTTGTGACGCTGTTTATCACAGTTATTGCTGCGTGGGCTCGAGGTGAGACTACGATGGGAACCGAGGGTGAAACATCCCAAATCATTTCTAGAGTCTCTGACGAGCTGAGAGAAGCAATGTGGGTGAGCGTTGATGGAGATGGCTATGGCCTGACTTACCGCAAGCCAAAAAAAGCAGTTGGAGGCAATTTTGAGATTCCGGTTGTCTGGGATGGAATTGATCGGCGAATTTATTTATCTGGAACTGATTTGAAGATTTTTGATGGGACGTCCACGCGAATCTTGAGCAAGAATGTGCTGAAAAATGACCCGTTTCGCTTAGGTACGCATATGAACCAAATGAAGAAGTCGAACCAAACTGTTGCAGTAGAAGGTGCTCCGACATATAAGATTTTTGTTCCAAATAGCACGGCGCTGGTGAGTGAAATTACGGTGACCGTCGTGACCGGTGCAAAAGGTGGACGTCCAGGCGAATGGTCTCGGGCAAAGAAGCGGGATCGGGTGCTTTTGCGCAACGTTCCAGAACTCATTAAATAGGGCAAGTACGACAATGAAGCGAAAAAAGAAACTCTCAAAAAAACGCGGCGTAGCTCTTTTGGTTACGTTCGGACTGATGATGCTCATCACCGTTGCGGCGACGAGCTACATTGATCGTGCGACGATGTCGATTCGGATGGCGCGGCACAAAACACTTGAGGTTCAGACCACGAGCTTGTGTGATGCGGGTATTCAAGCAGTTGTCTTGAGCCTTTGGCGACCTTTTAAGCAGTCACAAGCATTTGTTGACATGGGAACTCAATTGACAGGAGCAACAGAAGCAAATCCAAAGATTTCGCAAACTGCAATGCTCAATGGAGTTGGTCGCTATGCCACAGGAGTTATTGGCTATTGGCAACCTTCTGGTGATGCGTTTGGTCGCATTGTTGTGATTCGCTCTATTGGATGGATAGATCGAAACAACAATGGCGTTGCCGATTCAGGTGAGCCTCGTAAAACGGTGGATGTTGTCACGGAATTTCGACTATCGAGAAGCCGTGTTTTTGACTACACCTACTTCATCAATAATTTTGGGTGGATGGAAGGTTTTTCACCTTCCAATCTAATCGTCAACGGTGATATGCGTTCGAATGGTGACTTTACGTTCTTAAGTGGTTCGGGAACGGTTAATGGTTCGGTTGTCGCTTCAGCGAACGACAAATTGGTGCCTGGTGCAGTAGGGTTGATCAATACAACTCCAGTCAAACAGGCGGATGCGAGCTATTTATCCACGTTTAACAATGGAAGTACACCTTACAAAACTCGAATGCGTCAGCCCTATGATCCGGCTCGGCACGGAGCGCTTGGATCGGCCCAGTTTGAGCAGTGGCGAGACTTTGTCTTTTTCAGCGAAGCGCAGCTTGTGAGCGGTCGTATTTTTGGTGCCGCCATGGAAGATTCAAACGGATCTCGAGCTTGGGTCAATACAGGTGGTTCCCCTACTAGTACAATGCTTGACCCACGTCCTACGGATGAAGTAATCATGCCTGATCTCCGTGATTTTGGCAACGTTTCTGACGCGGCGGATGCAGGCGGAAAGCGCTACGCTCGATCGAAAGCGTTTATCGATGAAAAGGAATTCTTCTTGGATGGAACTCCTAATCCAAATCACAAGGATGCTGCTGGAGCCCAAGACGAATACATCTCTGGTGTTCCGAATGTGAACTATAAAGGCGCGTATTTAGACGTGTGGGATTCGAGTTTGAACAGTGGAGCGGGCGGATACAAGCGAGTTTCGTCCAACGGAGTTGTCAGCGGTAGTGTCTTGCTAGTCGGTACCGATGCTCGCCCGATTCGAATTCACGGTCCAGTTGCGATCAATGGCGATGTTGGAATAGGAGGAACCGTCCAAGGTCAAGGAACTTTGTATACGAGTCGAAATATCCACATTTTGGCTTCCGTTAGGTACAAAAATGCGCCGGATTTTAGTGGGTCAAACATGACCACGATGATCAACGGTTCGGAGAAGAAAGACTTCCTTGGTCTTGCGGCAAGTCAATCGGTGATTATGGGAGATACGACCAACTTTGGTTTCTACCCGCTCAATTACATGAGCCCGCCGTTTACAAAGCCGCGTCTTGATGAGAATGGCAATACAATCCCTGCGTTTAATGCCAATGAAGTCGATGCTTGGGGAGTCAAGCGATACCAGTCTTTGCTTGAAGTTGACAATGCAACTAAAGCGGCTTATAAGTCACTTGCTGCAGGAGGCGTTAACCAAATCGACGCGGTTCTCTATACGAACTTTGTTGGTGGTGGAAACGTTGGCACCGCTGGTGGCGGGATGACACTAAACGGCACGATTATCAGTCGGGATGAGGCAATTGTTACTTGGAGCTTGCCGATTCGGATGAACTATGATGTTCGAATTCGGGAACGAGAAGTGACGAAGCAACCCCTGATTGACCTCGATTTGCCACGTAGCCCAACGATTTTGAAGAGTAGTTGGCAAGACAAAGGATTTCGGGTGGATTAAGAAATGAAAATTCAAACACGTATCGTTGCGATCTTGGTGGCAGTTACATTCTCAGGAATGTGTTTTGCCCCGATTGAAGACAAGCCTGAAGGCTCGACATTCCATCCGGAACTTAGTCAGAGTCAGATGGAAAAGTTGCAAGGAACTGGAGTCGTCGATTCGGGTGGCCCGGCCTCAAATCCCTCTGACTTGAATAATCAAGGTCCGACCCAGCCACAAGAACAGGCAGATGCATCAAAAATGCTATCGAGTTCGGCGACTGGTGGAGCGGTTCAGGCGGAGCAGAGTTTGAAGACGGCTGAGAAGGATCAGAAATCTCCGACTCAATCTTCGGGCATGAACATGATGCTTGCAGGATTGCTGATTTTGATCGGATTGGCTTCGGCGTTTGGTATTCGGGCTTACATGGATAAGACGATTCCGGACAATTCAGTCAAAAAGAAGTAGATTTTTTGAGGATTGTTGTGCTCGGTCAGGAAACTGGCCGAGCCTTTTTTATGTAATGGTCGGTTCGGCGCGATGAAATTTTATTGATCTCGTAGAATGTTTTAGATGGCTGGCTCGGAGATTTTGGCACGGTTCGGAGAATTTGGGGGTCGGTATGTGCCGGAGACTTTGGTGCCGGCGCTTGATGAACTCACCCATGAATTTTCTACGGCATGGAATGATCCTGGATTTAGAGCGGAGTTTGAGCGTTATTTGCGTGATTATGTTGGTCGGCCGACGCCATTGACTGAGGCTCCAGGCTTGAGTGACGAGACGGGTTATGTTGTTACGATCAAGCGCGAAGATCTGAACCATACGGGAGCGCACAAGATCAATAATGCGCTTGGCCAATGTTTGCTTGCCAAGCGAATGGGGAAGACTCGGATTATTGCCGAAACGGGAGCGGGTCAACACGGGGTTGCAACCGCAACGATTTGTGCGTTTTTGAACCTTGAATGTGTTGTTTATATGGGTGAGGAAGATACTGAGCGCCAACGATTGAATGTATTTAGGATGAAGTTATTGGGGGCTGAGGTTAGGCCGGTAAGTAGTGGTACGAAGACTTTGAAAGATGCTTTGAATGAGGCGATGCGTGATTGGGTGACAAATGTTGCGGACACGCACTATGTTATTGGTACGGCAGCAGGGCCACATCCTTATCCTTACATGGTGCGTGAGTTTCAGTCGGTAATTGGTTTTGAAGCACGGCGGCAATATCAGGAGCGGCATAACTGCTTGCCTGATGTGGCAGTGGCTTGTGTTGGAGGAGGTTCAAATGCCATCGGATTTTTCCACGCCTTTGTGCCTGATGAAAGCGTTCGATTGTTTGGCGTTGAGGCGGGTGGAGATGGCGTCGAGACTGGACGGCATGCGGCACCATTAACGGCGGGTCGTCCTGGGGTTTTGCATGGTTCTTTTAGTTATTTGATGCAGGATGATGATGGACAGATTTTGCCAACGGCATCGGTATCGGCCGGGCTCGACTATCCTGGTGTTGGGGCGGAGCATAGTTATCTCAAAGATATTGGGCGTGTGAATTATCTTGCCGTAACGGATACGGAGGCGCTAGACGCTTTTCGTTGGTTAGCGGAAAGTGAAGGGTTGATTCCGGCGTTTGAGTCTGCGCACGCTTTTGCCATTCTTAAACACAAGATATGGGAACCTGGCACGCGCGTCCTTCTGAATTTGAGTGGTCGGGGAGATAAGGATATGGAGCGGGCTTCAGAGATTTTAGCCTTGTAATTCTATTCTGAAGGCCGGCCCTTTATTTCGCTTGGTAAAAATCCTGTGTATTCGCGAAACGCATTCCGCATTGCTTGAGGCGTTCCGAATCCTGTTTGTGAAGAAATAGATGAAATTGTTTCGTCTGTTGCTAGTAGCCGTTTCATTGCGGATTCAGTTCGGCAGCGGTCTACGTATTCGGGGAATCCTACGTTTAGGAATGATCGGAAGACCCTGGATAAATGAAATGGCGAGTATCCCGCCATCTTTGCGGCGGAAGCCAGACTCCAAGGTTCGTGAGAGTTCGATTTGATAGTTTGTACAAGTAAATCAACGGCTTCTGAATTATTTTCGGATATTCGAGTTAGGGTGAATGCGTCGTTTGAAAGTGTATGTTCATGAACAAGCAGGTTGATAAATGCAATCATTAGGTTTGGGAGCTTGGAAATTTCGTCGATGCGGGTATAGATATATTCGGAAAGAAGGGAGACTGCGTTCTCCTTTTCTCCGATCAGGAAACTGGTTGTTTTTGAAATTGATAGATCTGGAATTGACGGGCTTTCTGAGATCCAGGATGAAAGAATCCAAGTTTGCACTCCTCTTCCTAATAGTAATTCCCAATTCACATTTGGTTCAAAAAGGGTAATGCTTCCCGACGAGATGAATCGTGGTTCCGACCCTGCTTTGATTAGCAAAGCATTTCCAGTACGGCACCATGCAAAACATCGATGATCCGGATCGTGTTCAAATCGGTAGTAAGAAGGAGAATCTAATGCGCCTTGCATCAATATCGTAGTAGGCATCATTTGTTGACACTCATGCCCGGGAAGAACTTATCAACTTAAGAATCAGCAAGTACTTGCTCATGCAACGAAAGTAGGTCATTTCTTAGGTTACATCAATAGTTGTCGATTTGTATTAGTATTTTTTTATGGTGTTATTACTATGAAAAGGGGTCCGTCAGACTCCCCGGTTTCTTCCCCAAAATGAAACCTGTGCAAGACGGTTTGTCAGTTGGCGTTTTTGGGGCGAATGGAGCAGTTGGGTCAGAAATCATCCATTTATTGGAACATAGAGCTTGGAAGATTGAGAACCTCTCGCTTTACGGGGGCGCGCGATCAGCCGGGAAAAGTGTTCGTTGGCGAGACCAAATGATTGAAATTCGTCCAGCCTCAACTTATGCTGAGGAAAACTTTGATCTGGCTTTGCTTGCAGCTAACTCGGACGTTGCGCGAGAAGTTGCGCCCGTTTTGGCATCTCGGGGAACCTATGTTATTGACAATTCGAGTGCATTTAGGATGTCTGAGAATGTGCCGCTTGTTATCCCAGAGATTAACTTTGATGCGATTGGAGAATTGGATCGGATTATTGCGAATCCGAATTGCTGCACAATTATCATGCTGATGGCGGTTGCGCCTTTGCGATCACTTGGATCGATAAAGCGGATTATTGTGAGCACTTACCAGAGTGCAAGTGGAGCCGGCAGGGAAGCGATGGAAGAGCTTGAAGAATCGACGCAAGCGTTTTTGAATGGGGAGGCGTATGTTCCGCAGGTGCTGCCCTATCCCTACGCATTTAATCTATTTAGCCACAATACGACAGTTGAAGAGTCTGGATATAACGGCGAAGAAATGAAGATGATTTTGGAGACTCGGAAGATTTTGGGAGATCCTGGTCTGTTAATTAATCCCACATGTATTCGCGTTCCCGTGCTTCGGTCACACAGCGAGTCGATCACAGTTGAATTTGCCAAGACAGCTCCATCAGTCGAAGATGCGAGGGCTTGTTTGAGCGAGTTTCCTGGCATTACACTTATTGATGATCGTGAGGCAAATCGATTCCCGATGCCTAATGATTCCAATGGTCAATCCGATGTTTTTGTTGGGAGGATTCGGGGAGATATTTCTAATCCGAAGGCACTCTCTTTCTTTGTCTGTGGTGATCAACTGCTCAAGGGTGCCGCGCTTAATGCAGTGCAGATTGGTGCGCGTCTTTTTGGAATCAACTTTGTGTAGGGCCGGTTACTCGCCTTGCCTTGGTCTAATCTCGCTCGGCAGGAATCCTGTGATTTCTCTTATCGCTGTTCTCATTGCTTGTGGCGTTCCAAATCCACACTTTTCTGAGATAAGATTGAGAGGGATATTCCCGGTGAGAAGTTCCTTGATCGCCTGTTCGGTCCGGCAAGTTTCGACAAATTTGGGCATTCCCATGTGGATTGTCGATCTAAAAACCCGTGATAAGTGGAACGGTGAATAGCCGGCGACTGCGGAGGCTGAGTTCAGATTCCAGTCTGCGGCGGGGTTGTTTTTGATCGCTTGCAGCAGTTCTTTAACGTTCTGAGCTTCTTCTTGAATCTTGGGGAGCAATGCGAAGCTGCAACCTCCAGGTTTTGACTCAAAAATTAACATATTGAGCCAAGCAAGAAGTAGATTTTGTGAGGGTACTTCTTCAATTGGAAGTTCAATAACTGCCTGCGTTAATTCTTTGAAGATATGGCTGACTTCGACGATTGTGAAGACTTGTGTGCCGAAATTTTCAGGCAAGCTAACAGCTGGTGAATCTGATTCCCAGATGGATGAAAGCCAGTTTTGGGTGCCTCTACCCAAGAGGAGATCGTATTCAATTCCGGCGGGAATTATCAATCCTGAGCCTGTAGTGATGAATTGAGTTTCTCCATCTGGAGAGATGAGAAGGGCTTGGCCTTCTATACAATAAAGCACTCGATTCAGCTCGATATCACGTGTGAATGGATGATATACAGGTTCTGGTATTGTGCAGATTCTTCTGACGAAACGAGGACTTTTTGTTGGTTTTGCCTCTGTCTCTATTTTGAGAAAATTTTCAGCGAAGTTAGAAAGATCGTACGAACCGGGTTCTTTCAATGTATTTGTTCGCTCGCAGCGAATTCTTCGATCAGTAGTGGGTTTCACGATTTTATTTAGAGTTGCTTCATTCATTTTGATAGCTCCCTTTTGGGGATCACAAAAACTTGCGAATGGCGTGTGATGCGATCCCTTCTTAAAATCCTGTGCTTTTCCCGATTCTTTTACAAAATCGTATTCACCCTTGAGGCAAAGAAGACGTTTTTTTTCAGTTTTACAAGTACTGTTCGACACATCTTGTGGCGTCAAGTACTCGTCAATTGTTCCACGGCTCCAAAAGGTCCTGGACTGTTTGGCTAGGGCTTTGTTGAGGAATTAGCCCCAAACTAGCCCTTTGTCCTCCCTGTGGTCGCGAAAAAAACTGTTGCGATACACTTCATTCAGTAGAAGTTTGCTTAAAAATATTCAAAAAGTCAATATAAAATTATTGCCGGAAGCGTTTACGTAGAATTCTATTAGTTTTTGCAGAAATACTGAATTTTAGGGATCGATCATATCGAGATGCTTATTGTCGATGTTTGGGAATACGTCGCCGACACGTTCATTGTGGAGGTGTTTGCTCGTTATCTCGGCGAGAACGTTGCGATAATCGGTTGTTATGGCAAGATCGCCAGGGCCAGAGAGCTTGTCGTTAACAAGGCCGGGCCAGTCACCATAGACTTTGCCGCCCCGGACGTTATTGCCGAGAAGCATCATGCATCCCCCGGCTCCGTGATCGGTTCCGAGACCGGAATTTTCGCCAACCCTACGGCCAAACTCACTTTGGACGCAGATGACGACGCGGTTCATCTCGTTGCCGAGGTCGGTTCGGAATGCGGCGATGCTCTTTGATACATCACTTAAGAGTTCAAAGAGCCATCCTTCGGTGTTTCCTTGGGTGATGTGGCTGTCCCATCCGACGCTGTCGAGGCAACAGACTTCGAGGCCGACATCTTGTTTGATGAGGAATGCAGCTTCTTTGAATGCCCGACCCAGTTCCGAATCGGGATACTTCGCACCTGAGTCTGGTTTGTAGCCTTTGGGATCGTTTTGGTTAAGGATATCGAGAACTTTGAGGGTGTCGCGACCGGCTTCGGCGACTTCGGAATCTCCACGGTTGTAGATTTGGGTGAGTTGTTTGATAAACTCTTTATCGTCGTTTTTTAGGTTGTAATCAGCGAGGCTGTTGATTGCGAGAGCACCATGAGCACCGCTGAAACGGTCGGGCATTGTGTTGGCAAATGCGATGGCTCGGAGGGGGGCTTGGCGATCGGGAGTGGAATTGAGATGGCGGGCGAGCCAGCCGCCGCTGACACGTTCGTTTTGGTTCTGTAGCCCGAGCTCCATAGTGGACATCGCTTCGAAGTGGCTGTGGGATTGGTCACCCGAACCGACAGCATGGACAAATGCAAGGTTGCCTTCTTTGTAGTCAGAGATGAGTGGCAGAAGGGCGGGGTTGATGCCGAAAAAACCATCAAGATCGGTGAGGCGATTGACCTCGGGTTTTCCGGATTTTGGACTAGGGATTCCGAGGCTTGGTCGGAGTTTATAGTAATCGTCTTCGCCATAGGGTGCGACGATGTTGAGTCCGTCAGCTCCACCGCGGAGGAAAAGGGAAACGAGAATGTTTCCATTGCTTTTGTCGCTCCGCATGTACGCTTGGCTTAGGGCGGTTTTTGGGCTGGCCCACCACACGCCTCCGGCGATTAAAGTTGCGGCACTTGTGAGGAGCTGTCGTCGGTTGATTTGGGGGGCGGGGCGGTCGAGGCGGCCTTCGCCGTCGCAGAATGTCCAGTTGTTTTTCATCGCCATTGAAACTCCGGGGAAGAGAGAGCCAGCGCGATTTGCGCTAGCAAAGAATCGTGAGTGACTGAATTTGAAAGCTGATTGAGATCGCGGCTTGCTTGGGGGCGCCGGAATGCAATTTCTACGCCGCCCATGCTTTTTTTAGATTGCACGAGTCGCATGGGGTCGATTGAGGTGCCACCGTAGCCGTTCTTAGTGAGTTGGGAGGCAAAGTTCCAGCGTGCGAGGAGAGAACTTGTCCATGCTTCAGTTT
The DNA here is from genome assembly GCA_046154445.1 of Fimbriimonadaceae bacterium. Lineage (GTDB taxonomy): Bacteria > Armatimonadota > Fimbriimonadia > Fimbriimonadales > Fimbriimonadaceae > UphvI-Ar2. The sequence goes on from JBJXDW010000086.1 coordinate 10,133, forward strand.
CGACTGGGAATCCATCGGGCATGGGCCAGAGATAGAGAGGCTGCCCCATGCTGGCAAGTGAATTTTGGATTGGGCCGGCGGCGTCGGTTGCGGCATCAGTTGAGCGCAGGGCGCTCACGATGAAATCGAGTGGGCGTTTGAGTACGGGCTGAGTTTTAAGGGGAAATGTGTTAAGGATTTCTCGCATAACTTCTTTGATATCGCCTTCGGTTTTGAGGAAAATTTCTGTGAGTTGAGGTTGGATCGGGTGGTTGATGTTGCCGAGAAAGTATTGACAAAGTTTGCTTGTGATGTGGTTCGCAGTGCTTGGGTGGAGGGAGACGATGCGGACAACATCCTCGCCGTCTTCGACACCTCGTCCGGCAGGGATTTTGTGGCCGAGCACAGTTTTTTCTTTCCTATCGTGGATTTCGTTAATAAAGAGGAATGCCCCCTTCTTCTTTAGGAATCCGCGTTCTTCTGACCAGCCTGTGAAGCAGCGTGCGACTTCCATGACATCTTGTTGGGTGTATCCACCTTTGACGCCGAGTGTATGAAGCTCGAGAAGTTCGCGGCCATAGTTTTCGTTGGGGTGGGCGGCGGTGGAGTTTTGTTGGTCGAGATAAAGGAGCATGGCGGTGGATTTTGCCGAAGCCATGATCATTTCGGGGAATTTGCCGAGGGCGTGGGCTCGGATGACGTTGCGTTCATCCCACGGTTTTCGGTAAACGGAGAGCCCTTTTTTGGCGAAAATATTGAAGTGATTGGTCCAGAAATCGACCATGCGTTCTTGGAGTTGCCACGGGGAATAAGTGGCGCGGAGGATCGATGACTGTTGCATCTGGGCGATGATTGCGTCTTCTTTCCAGTCGCGGAGATCCCACGGGCCGAGGTGGTTGATCTCTAGGCGTTCAAGTCTCGCAACGAGGTGATTTGGGAGTTTGTCGCTGGGATTTAACTGATTCTTGATCCAAGCTTCTCGACCAAGAGTGTTGAATTCTTTGACTGAATCGTTGTTGGGTCCGAAGCCGAAGCGGTTGAGCATCGCTACGGCTTCATTGTCTTTGGGGTCGGGCGGAATGATGGGCTCTCGGGCGATGTTGTATGAGATGTTCGCGACTCGATTGCATCCATTGAGGGCGGTTGCTCCGGCAGTGGCTCCGGCGAGAACAAGGGCTTCGCGGCGAGAGAGTTTCATCATTTTCTCCGGTTAGGATTTGTTAGGTTCCCAGGGTGAACTTGGGACGCGTCGGCTAAGGAATCCGTGGGCGAATGAGCCGATGGACGCAAATAGCATGAGCGGAGTAAGGAAAAGCCAGCCCAATAGGGGAATATTGAGGGCACCGACGACAAGTGCGGCGGCGCGCGTGGTCGCAGGGAGGATCCCTAGACTTTGGTTGTCCGAGGCGCTTCGGAGGCGATCGGCGGCGAGTCGGGTAAGTCCGGCGCCGCCGAGGGCTGCGCAACTAAGAAACGCCATCGTTAGGATCAACGCAATAATTTTGGATATGGGCGAAGGAATCGCGGCAAGAATAAAAATGAGTGCGAATACTGGAATGAATATTCCCGCACCGACGGCGATTGTTTTGCCGGTTGAGTTATCGAGTTGATGAGCCATTTTTGCGGCTCGGGCAGGAAGAAGCAGGGTGAACAGAACCATGCTGCAGAACAGGGTGAGGCTGATTAGTGCGATTGCACCAAAGACCATCAGGACGTCGCCGATTGTTGTCATATGTCGGAATTTCTCCTTGGTTGTGAGTTTAGGAAGGGTTTTTGCAATTACCAAACGGATTTGTGATTGCGGGCCTAATGCCCCTATGGACGGTGGGGCTTTGGCTTTATTTTCTGGTCGGAAGTCCCGGGAGATGAATTGGGGACCGTAGGGAACTTGGTTCCGGGTTAGGGTGCTATTATTATTGGGATGGTTGCCCTGGTACTGACCGGTTTGTTTTGCGTGCTTGTCACGCTCGGTTTCCGGGGACTGTTTGCAAAGTGGCTGGATGAACTTGATCCTCAAGAGGCTTACGGAGTAGCGGGGCTGGTTGGGCTTGGTTTAGTTGGGACGTTGACGGTTGTATTAGGATTGATTCCGGGGTTTTTACGCTTTGGAATGATGGGGGTTGGAGCGCTTATTGTCGTGCTGGCGGGGTGGTCAGCGAAGAAGCATTGGGGTGGGGTTTTTGCCGCAAAGAAACCGGAAGGGTTAGCTTTTGGCGTTTTGGCAGGAATCGCCTTGATGGCGGTTTTCCCGTTGATTGCAACTCAGGTGCCGAGTACGTCGCTTGACTGGGATTCGCTTGCTTATCACTTAGCCGTGCCAAAGTTGTGGCTTTCGGCGAATCAGGTGACATGGGTTCAGACGATTCATCACTCGAATTTTCCATTTGCGTTGGACGCGCTCTATCTTTATGGGCTGACATTTGCGGGCGAATTTGGGGCGAAGGCGTTTATGTTTTTTGTGATGCTTTTGGGAGCAAGGGCCCTGTTTGGTTTAGCGAGTCGATGGGGAGCTGGGAAGAATGCGATTTGGGCTCCGCTGGCATTTATGGCTTCGCCGGTTGTGCTTTGGGAATCGGGGACGGCTTATATTGATGTGGGGCACGGACTGTATGCGGGGCTAGGGGTGCTTTATGTGGCGGAAATGGTGTGGCGGTTGCGGAAGGATGCATCGCTTGGGTCGTTGCCATTAGTTTCAGCACTGTTTTGGGGGCTGGCACTTGGAACAAAGTTGACAGGTCTGCAGACATTTATCGTTGCGGGGTTCTTGTTCCTTGTTTTTGGATACAAGAGTATTGGCAAGAGCTTGAGACCGGCGGCGGTTATTGCAGGAGTGGCCCTGCTGATTGCCCTACCATGGTTTGGGAAGAGTGAGGCGTTTACGGGGAATCCGGTGTTTCCGTTCTTCTTTGAGCAGTTTGGTGGAAAGGGGTGGGATCAGTGGCGGGCGGATATCTATAAGAATGAGCAGCAGACTTTTGGGGTTGGGCGTCGGGTTGATGAAGTCACCGGAAAGAGTAGCCGAGATGTTTTGAAGATTGGAGATGCGATTTTGGGGTTGGCTTATCAGCCAGGGCGTTATACGAACCCGGGTCAAACGGTCGGAAGTGGGTTCCCGACGGGGGCGATTGGGTTCTTGGCTTTGCTTGCGTTTATCATTTGGGCGGTCAGTGGGAAAGCCGGGCCGCGGGAGAAATTCTTATTGGCTTGGGTTGGCTTGACGTTCTTTTTGTGGTTCTTCTTGAGTCAGCAGAGTCGGTATTTGACGTTTTTGGTGGTTCCGGCGGCGGTGCTGGTTGCTACGGGGGTTGGAAAATTGCAACTCGGCAAGGTTCTGGCGGGCGGCGCGGTTGTACAGGCACTTGCGACTTTGTATGTTTTGGTTAACTTCGGTTTTGCTGATCAGATAAAGGTTATGACGGGGGCTTTGTCGCCGGAGGCGTATCGGAGAGGGTCAGTTTCGTTTGCGGATGTGGCGGAGGTGATCAATAATAACAATGAGATCACGGAAGTTGCGCTCTTTGACGAAGTGTTTGGGTATTTGCTTAATAAGAAGTACTTTTGGGCGAACCCGGGGCATAGCAACCGGATTCCGTTTGAGACGATGACTTCGAGTGATGATCTTGTTGCAGAATTGAAAAAACAGGAGATCAGTCACGTTTACATGGCTTTGATGTTTGGAAATTCGGCGGCACGCGATAGGTGGCTTGCTTCTACAGGACTGGTTCCGGGCGAACCGATGTCGGAGGAAGAGCGTCAGGGGATGCTGTCTAATCGCGAAGTTGCGTGGAAAGTTTTACTGGCGGATGCGGTGAAATCGGGGCATCTGACTGTTGCGAGCGAGCCGATTAATCCTCGGGGGATTTTGTTTAAGGTTCAGTAGTGGTCGTTAGAGAATAACGGAGTCAAACACGTCGATATGCCCGCCCCTGTCCCTCTCAGACTTGAGAAGGGAAAATCTGCTTTGCCAAACCTAAGGTTGGGAAGTGGCCTTTATTTTTTGCATACAATTAACTAACTGACGCGGGATTTTGACTTCTTCGTACTCGATAGGGCATGTTTGCGGTCGACGATTGCGAGTTTGTAGAGTTCCTCGTATTTGTGTGCACTTCGTTGCCACCCGAAATCGGTTGACATTCCCGACCGCTGGATGTCTTGCCATTGGAGGGAGTTTTGGAAGGCGTTGACGCACCGTATGATTGCTGCGGCGAAGTCCGAACTGGTTTTGTCGTGGAAGACAAATCCATTGTGGCCCTCAAAGACAGTATCGGCGAGGCCGCCGGTATGGCGGACAACGGGAACGGTGCCGTAACGCATGGCGAACATTTGCCCAAGCCCGCAAGGTTCAAATGCGCTTGGCATTAGAAACGCATCGCACCCGGCATAGACCTGTTGGGCGAGGTCGGGATCGAACATTTGGAAGAATTTCATGCGGCCGGGGTTCTCAGATTCGAGGCGCCGGAGTTCACCAGCTGACCATTCGTCGCCGAGGCCCTGGACGACAAGGCTCGCTCCGGATGCGAACAGTTCCTTTGAAGCTTCGAGAAGAAGGTCGAATCCCTTTTGATTGCTGAGGCGTGTGACCATGCCAAAAACTGGTCGATCTTTGGCTGGTTTGAGTCCTGCCTTTTTGACTAGTTCTTTTCTGCACTGGGATTTCCCTTCAATATCAATTACGGAAAAGGGAGCGGCGATTGCTGGGTCGTTGGCGGGGTCCCATGCTTCGAGATCGATGCCATTGAGGATTCCATGCAATTGACCGTGTGAGTGGAGGAAGCGCATATGACCATCGAGCCTGCATCCGAATTCGGGAGTTTGAATTTCGTGAGCATAGTTGGGGCTGACCGTGTTGACCTGGTCGGCGAATGCAGCACCGGCCTTGAGGAAGTTGACGCTGCCATAGGCTTCGACTTGATTTGGGTTGTAGAGTTCGTGGGGAAGACCGGCGGCATCGAGGGTGTCGAACCCAAATTCACCTTGATAGGCGAGGTTGTGGATGGTAAATAGGCTTGGAACCTTATCCCAGGAACCGGATTTGAGTATGCGAAGAATTGGAGGAAGGAATCCGGTGTGCCAGTCGTGGCAGTGAATCAGATCGGGAATCCACCCGGTTTCTTGGCAGGCTTCAAGTGCGGCTTGGGCGAAATAGAGGTAATCGTCGCGGTGGAATGAGTAGATATCTTCGCTGGTTTGGGCTCGTTTAAAGTCGACCTCACCGGTCGCCGACCAGATTGTGAGGCCGTCGTGTTTGGTTTCATAGAGCGTTCCAGTAACAAATCGACTATGGTTAACTCGAACAAAAAATGGATCGATTTTGGCTTCGGTTTTTGCGATAGGGTCATTCAGTAGGAGCCCATATCCTGGCATAAATATGATGACTTCGTGTCCGAGGTCTTTTAGTGCTTTTGGGAGTGATCCAGCAACGTCAGCGAGTCCACCGACCTTTGCAAAGGGGGCGAGTTCGGCGGTGACAAAGAGAATTTTCATGCGAACGGTTTGATTATTGGTTTTTGTGGGCGAGTTTCATTACGATTTCCCACTCTTCAGGGGTGACTGGCATGACGGAAAGACGTTGGCCCTTGCGAACAACGAACATATCTTCCAGACCGGGGGTCTCTTTAAGATCGGCGAGGGTGATCATCTGTTCGAATTTTTCTACGAATTCGACATCAGGGGCGAGCCAACGGGAGCCATCTGCAGGAGCCTTTGGGTCGAAGTACTTTGATTTTGGGTCAAATTGAGTGGGGTCGGGGTATCCGCTTTTGGTGATTCGCATTATGCCGACAATTCCGGCAGGGTTGCAGACGCTGTGATAGAAAAAGGCCATGTCGCCAGGCTTGAAATCATCGCGGAAAAAATTGCGGACAGTGTAGTTGCGGCATCCTTCCCAGATATCTGGGCCGCCGACTTTTTTGAGATGATCGATCCCATATGTTTCGGGTTCGGATTTCATCAACCAGTAGCGCATTGGCAGGGTTTACCCGAGTTATTGGTGTACGATTTGGGAGATGGATGAGGTTGAAGTGGTTGATTCTGCGGTTGATGACTATAGGGAAGGGCAACGGTTATTTTTTGAGGGTGAGTATGAAGAGGCAAAATCGATCTTTGTCCGGTTAGAAGAAGCAAAAGAACATCCTAATCATGGTATGTGGTTGGCGCGATGCCAATTTGTTCTAGGCGAGTTTGAAGATTTGCGAATTCCGGAATGGATCATTGAGGATGGACGACTTTCGGATAACTGGCTGTTGATGGGGATTTTTGCAGCGGGGATGTGCGGTGAGAAGAGTGAAGTTGAACGGCTCTTATTGCTTTCGGAAAAGGTAGCGAGTTCGAAGAGAGTGCAGGTGTTTTTGGAAGCCACGGGGATCAAACCTGAGACGAAGGCGAATGCTCAGGCGGTAAATGTTGTGCGCCGCTACGTGCGGAAGAAACAATTTGTGAAGCTACTTCGAATCTAAAAGTGCATATGTGGAGAAAATTGTTCTGTTTTTTATGTAACAGAGCGGAATTTGTCGTAACGGGGTTTGGTGTTGACCGTCTAAACCTGTACAATACAAGGATCAAACGATGAAAAAGTTACTCCCTCTCTTGGTTGCTGGTCTGATGGCTGTTTCACTGCCATCTTTGGCGCAAAGCGGTCTTGGCAAAGGCGGCGGTGGTGGATCTGGCGGTGGTAGCGGCGGCGGCTCTGGTGGTTCCGGCGGCGGTAATGGCGGCGGAAATTCGGGCGGCGGTGGCGCACCTCCTCCTCCTGTGAGATCAGGTGGCGGCTCAGGCGGTTCTGGTGGCGGTCAGTCGGCTCCTCCAATCAATAGAGGCGGCGGTTCATCAGGTAGCGGTAGTAGTTCTGGTGGTTCAACTCGTGATCGAGGGAATGAAGGTAATCAAGGCAACCAGAATCGTGGCGGACAAGAAGCTCCGATTCCGGGCCGATCACGCGGTGAAACTTCTCGAAGCGGAAGCGTGAACTACGGTGGGTCAAATAATCAGATTAGTCGATCTCGTGGAGCGCAAGATTTACCTCCTCCGCCGTTTGTGAATTCAGAAAGCCGAAATATTCGAGAAGCGCGTGGCGAAGATAGAGTTGGACGACCGATTGTCGGTTACCGAAACGGCTACTACCACTATAACAATCAGTGGCAGGACAGTAACTATTGGTATCCGCATTATCAGTTCAATTATTCGAATAACTGCGTTCCTTCACCTTGGTACGGCTACGCTCACTTACCGGGTTACATTTCGACAGTTCGAGTTGTGTTTGACAACTTTAGCTTCGAGTGGCGATCGGGTGACGCCTATCGCTGGCGTCCGCAGGAAGATAACAATGGCTGGAACTGGGGCAATAATAATCGCCGCAGTGACCTAGACGAATCGGTTGATGACATCTATGATGCGTTCCGGCGTGGTCGTGTTCGATACATGGAGAATTTGATTCCTTCCCGTGATCGGGTTTGGATCGAGCTTGATCGATATGCCGGATATCATGTTTCGGGTGATGATTTTTATGACCTTATGGAAGACTTGATTCAGGGAACGCGAACTGTGGATTATAGAATCCGTGACGTGCGCCGGAATGGAAATCAGGTTTCGGTAACGGCTGATCATGTGTACCAAGATAGTTGGGGCCGAACGCAGACGAGTCGGCACTACTATGGCCTTGAGCAAGGTCGGCGCGGTTATCAGATCGTAGCGTTCCGCGTAGACGACTGATCGCTGATGACGCGCAAAAAAAGAGTGCGGCTCCCATAATGGGAGCCGCACTCTTTTCTTTATTAGGGGCCTCGTTCGCTTGGCGGGGGAGGCGTAATCGGACGTTCTGGGGCGTCTGGTCTTGGTGTTTCCGCTTGGGTCGGGTCGAAGTTTGGCATTGTCATCCCGTATTCGCGCGGGTAAGGGGTTTGACTTGCGTTCTCTAAACCAGTAACAATTGGAATATTAGCTACATCTCGGTAAATGAGTAGATAGGCAGTTGCGATCCAAGGATAGACAAACAGAGCTGGGAGACAACAGCAGGAAAGTGCAGCCTGGTTGATGATTCCGGCAACCACCGAGAAAAGGAGCAAATTGCCATAGTTGGCTTTGCCGAGTTCAAATGCGCGTTTGAGAGAATCGGTGAAATTCAGGTTTTCTACAAATGCTGCAGGTACTGCAAGTGCAAATAGGGGATAGGTAAAAAGAAGGACTAGACCACCGAAAAGGTAGGAACTACCTGCCCCGATCATCATTGGCATCATGGTTGTGAAATCTGGTCTTGACTGGTTGATCATAGTCGTCATCTGACCACTAAACATTAATGCTCCGATTAGCATGAATGGAATTGAAATGGCCCAGCTCGCAAGGTTTGCACCAGCATATGTAAAGAAGCGGTTGAGTTGCTGGAAGCCTTCTGGGATATCCGGAAGCTGACGTTGCATGACTTTTTTTGCCATGATCATGATTCCGGAACGAACAAATCCGAGAGTTGCGATCATTGCAAGGTTTGCAAAGACGCCAAAAACTATGCTGACTCCCATGAAGGAGCCGCTTAGCCCGTTCGGGGAAAACATAAATAGGATTTGGGGGAGGTTTATGATTTGCGAAATTGTATAGGCGGCAATTCCGCCAATGAGGGTGAAGGCGATGAAAGTACCGGGGTTGATTTTGAGGAGTTCAAGTGATTCGCTCAGAACAGACCAATCGAACCGACCGCGCGGGGCGTTCGGCGTGTTGAACATATTAAATCTGGCTTGTGGCGGTGGTTGCATGGCAGTTTTGAAAATGGGAACGCCCTGGCTTCATTTAGCCAGGGCGTTGGTTGGTGCTATTCGTCTTCAAGGGCGAGTTGAGGTTCGCCATTTTCGTCGTCATCGTCCATTTGTGGGTTTTCCCCTTCATCTGGATCGGCGATAAGCCTCGCGATCGATGCGATTTGATCACCAGGTTTTAGGTTGATGAGTTTTACGCCTTGAGCAACGCGTTTGACGTCTCGGATTCCTTTGACCTTGATTCGGATTCCTTGACCGCTGGTTGTGAGGACGACGAGTCTGTCTTCTTCGTCTACGATTTCAGCGGAGACGATTTTCCCGGTTTTTTCGGTGCAGTTCATAGTGAGGATTCCGCTGCCGCCTCGTCCTTGGATTCTGTACTCTTCGAGATCCGTGCGCTTTCCGTAGCCATTTTCACCTACGACGAGGAGTTTAGCTCCTTCGCGAACGATGTCAGCTCCTACGATGTAATCGTCTTTGCCCTTTAATCTGATTGCACGAACGCCACCGGCAGCTCGTGATCGCGACGTTGCGTCGGTTTCAGCGAATCTGATGGACATTCCATTGTGGGTGACAATCATGATGTCGTTGTTGCCAGCGGAAGTAAGTACCCATCCGAGCTCGTCACCTTCTTCGATATCGAAGGCGCGTAGGCCATTCGATCGCAGATTTTGGAACGAATCCATCGGTGTGCGTTTGACTTCACCAAATTTGGTGATCATGGTGAGGAAGCCCTCGCCCTTGATGTCTTTTACGCTAACGGTAGCGGTTACTTGCTCATCGCTTTCGATCGCGATGTAGTTGATGACCGGCATTCCACGGCTGTATCGACTCGTTTCTGGTAGATCGTAGGTACGAAGTTTGTAGACTCGGCCGCGATCGGTAAAGAAGAGGATGAAGTGGTGGGTGTTGACCTGGAAGAGGTGTGATGGTTCGTCATCTTGCTTCATCACGGACTTGAGTCCTTTTCCGCCGCGCTTTTGTTGACGGTAGGCATCCATTGAGATGCGCTTGATATAGCCGTCTCGGCTGATGCTGACGATCGCTTCTTCTTCGGGGATGAGGTCTTCTTCGCTGAATTCACCGGCCTCGCGGGCGATGATCTTGGTTCGTCGTTCGTCGCCATATTTGTCGCGCATGACGATGATTTCTTCGTGAAGAATTTCTCGAAGTCGTTCGTCATCCGTGAGGATGTTCATAAGGTCTTGGACTCTTTGAAGGGCCGCTTTGTAATCGGTTTCAAGCTGAGCTTGGTCGAGTTGGGTGAGTCGCCGGAGTTGCATCGCAAGGACGGCGAGGGCTTGGGCCGGGGACATTGCAAAGTTGCGGATGAGAGCGAGAAGTGCGGTGTTTTGGTCGGCACTTGCGCGGATTGTCCGAATGATCTCATCCAAATTAACTCGAGCAATTTGGAACCCTTCGAGTTGGTGAACTCTTTCGAGTGCCCGGTACAGTTCGTATCGGGTTCGACGGATGATGATGTTGCGCCGGTGATCGAGATATTCGTCCAGGATGGTGAGAAGTGGGCTAACCCGTGGTGAACCATCGACAAGGCTGAGCATCGTACAACCAAAAGTTGACCGCAGGGTTGTGTGCTTGAGGAGATAATTGAGAGCTTTGTTTGGGTTGACGTCGCGCCGGAATTCGACTTCGATGCGCATTCCGCGTTTGTCGGAATAGTCCTGGACGTCAGTTATGCCGTCGAATTTTTTAAGTTTTGCAAGCTTGGCGATATTTTCAACAAGAGTTTTCTTGTTGACTTGGTAGGGAAGTTCAGTAATGACGATTTTCGATTTACCCATATCGCTTGGTTCGATCATCGTTTTGGCTTGCATAACAACACTGCCGCGTCCGGATTCGTAGGCGTCTCGGATGCCTTTCTTACCCATGATAAGGCCGTATGTGGGGAAGTCGGGGCCGGGGATGAATTCCATGACTTCATCGAGGGTGCATTCAGGATTTTCTAGCCGTTTGAGGATGCCGTTGCAGACTTCGGTGAGGTTGTGGGGAGGCATTGATGTTGCCATTCCGACAGCGATGCCTTGAGTTCCGTTGCATAGGAGGTTAGGGAATTTCCCAGTAAGGTACATCGGCTCGTTGAGCGAGTTGGAATAGTTGCGCATCCAATCGACGGAGTCTTTTTCAAGATCCTCCATGAGTTCCATGGCGATCGGGGCGATACGGCATTCGGTGTATCGCATTGCGGCTGGTGGGTCACCGTCGATTGAGCCGTAGTTTCCTTGTCCGGTGATCAGGGGATAGCGCATGCTGAAATGCTGCGCCATTCGGACGAGGGTTGGGTAGATAACTTGTTCGCCGTGCGGGTGGTAGTCACCAGAAGTTGCACCGCAGACTTTCGCGCATTTTTGGAACGAAGAATCCGGGGTGAGGTTGAGCTGGCGCATCGCGTAGAGGATGCGGCGTTGAACGGGCTTGAGGCCATCACGCACGTCAGGCAATGCGCGCGATATGATGACGCTCATGGCGTAGTTCACATAGCTCTTGGCTAGTTCCTCTTCAATAGGAACGGTTGGGATATTTTGATCCTGTTCAGGCACGGTTTAATTCCAGACGAAAGTCGTTTGTTTAAAGCCGCACGAGGCGGCTTAGAATAGGTTCATTTTACCTTGGAAAATTAGGGGGTATTGGGGTCGTATGAGTTGAATGTGATTCCCTTGAACCCCTTCATTTGAGTGGAGGCGATATCTTGTTAGATCTGTGCCCCCCGCCTGCGCAAGTACCAGCTTTGCAGGGAAGACATGACACTTGTTAGCTAGGCAAGGGGATCGGGAGTAGCTTCGGCGCGGATGCCGATTGTGGCGATGAGCTTTGCCGCTTCTTGGCAAGCTTGATCGCTATCTCGGTGTACGACGGATTGACCGAGGTTGTCAATCTCCCAGGTTTCAATTTCGGCTTCTTCAGCGTCGCATTTGGTTGCGAGCATGAGGATGGTCATGACTTCGAGATAGGTGTTGAAGGAGTTGTCGTAGACAGTGACAATCCAGCCTTTGTCGGCCTGTTCGGCGGGGGTTTGGATTGTGTCTGGTTCTAAGAGTGGGGTGTGGGTACTCCAGATGGGGGATTCGACGACGGCGACATGGGATACGGTGCCCACTTGGGGGTTGAGATTCAAAACTGTATTGGAAGGCCCCACTCCTTCCCCTCCCCGAAGGGGAGAGATAGCTCTATTCAAATCTGTTAATCCTCGTCCCATTCGGGTTTCACCTCGGTTTTGACTCCAACAGAAGAAATGATATTGGCGGCATCTTCGCATTCTTTTTGAGTTGAAAAATGGACATTTGCATGACCGAAATGGTGGGCTTCCCACATTTCGATTGCGGCTTCTTCCGCGTCGCAGTTTGTTGCACGCATGAGTGCCATAACGACGACATCCATTGGCGTGAAGTCGTTGTTGAAAATGATTGTGCGGTATCGGCGCGTTTGGGTTTTGGAATCAGATTCGCGCTGGATTTGCGGGGAAATTCTCATGCTTCGTCGCTCTTAGAGTTTACGGGATTTTCGTCGTTTTGTTGTTTTTTGAGTGGGACAAAGGGGGCGATTGCGGCGAGAACTGCAAGAATTGCGGGGAGCCAGGGCCAAGGGAGGAATCCGGGTGGGATGTATTTGAGATGGACTTCGTTAACCCCTGCGGGTAGCGTGGCTTCGATCCACTTGCCTTGATTGATCGGTATCGGTTTGCCGTTGACGGTCATTTGCCACCCGGGGAGGTTTGCATAGCGGGCGGTGAAATCGCCTGGGTCTTCGAGAACGAGAGTAAACCCTTCGGAGTTTAAAGTTTTTGGATTAGGGCTACTTGTCGGGAGGGAAAAAATTCCGGGACCAGCGACATCGTAGACGCGAACGTCGCCAATTTGGTCAGTTTGGGTGAGTTGATCAACGGCGAATTTGGAGAAAACCTTGGTCACTCCGGCTTCGGAAAGTGATGCGGCTGAGAGTCCCTGTTTAAGAAACATCATGTTGCCGTTAGTCGGAGGAGCGGGGTCTTCACCGTTGATTTCCTTAAGAATATCTACGGTTGATTTAGCGAGCAGACTATCGTAACCGCCGATATCTTGGATTCGTCCTATGGTGGCGAAGTTGGGTGGCATGAAGGTGCTTTTTGAAACACCGATAAAGTCCCAGTTCTTGTTGACAAATGCCACTCGCTGGTTGGTGAGGGCATCGAGATGGATTTTTGGAGGTGCGCTGAACGGGAGTATTTGGGTTGGAACGGAGATGAGTTGGGCGGCGATTGCGCAAACGGTGCCGATGGCGAGCCAGCCTTTTTTACTCCAGAAATACCAGGCCCCGGCGGCAGCGATGAGAGCGATGACGAGGACAGGGAGGCCCTCGGTTGTCCGACGGGCGATGATTGGTCCCATTTCGTATCCCATCCAACTTTTGAGGCTGGTGAGCTGGGTGCTGGCGAGAATTGTAGCTAGGGCAAATCCTAGGAGTCCGAAGTAGGGATATGCTTTGGCTTTGGGGTCGGATTCTTCGCTTGATTGTGGAATTGCGAGGGCAGCGAAGGCGCAAGCGGCCATGACGAAAATGATTGCGGCGCGGCCCGGTGAGCCAGTGGATGAGAATCCGGGAATGCCGAAATAGAGAAGTTTTGCAAGTGGCGAGCCGACGGCGAGGAGAAGACCGACAACGCCGATTGCGATGATGGGAGATGCTTGTTTCCAGTTGGTGCGTTTACCGAGCAGGCAGAGCCCGAGAATGACAGGGACGCCGAGCCAGATTGCACTTTCGGCGTAGTTTCCGCCGGGTTTGATAAGGGTGCTAATCGTACTGGGGATGTTTTCGCCAGTACCGCTATTGTCGGGGTGCCCGGGGGTGCCCATGAAGGCGGGAGCGAGGGTTCCGAGGAATTCCCACGGTTGGATAGCAGAAGCGGCGTAGGATGCATATCCTTCTTCGGTTGCCACAGATTTACGACTTGATGTTTTGCTGAATTCAAGGGTGGGATTGATTTGGGGGAGTGCGGCGAATCCGGCGAGACCGAAGGCGAGAGCTGACGCAAGGATAGTGAAGGTGGGTTTAGGTTTTTCGGACTGGGTGAAGAAGGCGATGGGGGTGAAAATGAGCCAGGCAAAGAGACCGTAGAAAATGAACTGCAGGTGTCCGGCGGTGAGAAGCATTGCGGCAGCACCGCACGTGGCAAGTGCAGTGCGCCACGATGGTTTTTGAATGAGGCTGAGCTGGGCGGCGAGCAGGACGGGAATCCAGCAGCAAGCGGTCATGACGCTTGCGAGGGCAGACCATGCGATCGCAAATGGGCTGAGGGCAAGGCAGAAACCGCCAAGGAGGGCACCTTCGATTCCCGCTCCGAGGCGGCGGGTGAGGGCAAAGAGTCCGAGCCCTACGATTGCGAGGTGAGTCCACGCGAGGAGAACAATTGCGGGACCAGTGGGGCAGCCGAGTTTGCCGAACAAGATATGAAGCGGGTAGTAGGGGGCTGATTGTCCGTTGGCGAGGAGAGGGGTTCCGGCGAGTTGATAGGGGTTCCAAAAGGGCGCCTTGCCAGTACGGTGGGCTTCGAAAACGAGATCGCGCCAGCCGTAGAATTGGAGGGCACCATCGGCTTGGAGGATGTCCCAACTTCGATCGGTGTTTTTGGCAGATTGACCAGGAATCATGCCGGACATTTGGTCGAACGGGCCGATGGTTTTTCCGCTGAAAAGTGCGGGCGCAAAAATTATTCCGGGGGCGAGAGCGAGGAAGAGGATCGCCGCCCAGAGAGGGACTTTGAAATTGGTAAGGAATGAGTGGGATTGCCCGGTCACGTTAATGGAGACGGATTAACCGCAGTAAGCGATTTGTTGTTTTGCTTTTTCGTGATCTGGCTGTTGGCGGAGGACTTCGTGGAAGTGGGCGCAGGCTTCTTCATCCATACCGAGCATCATCTGAGTCATGCCGAGATCGTAACGGGCGTTGACGTGGTTAGGGTTGGCAGTTACGACTCCCTGCAGAGTTTCAATACTGCCATCAAAGTCGCCTTCAAATCCTTGAATGAGTCCCATTTGCCATGTGGCATCGGGGTGGTTGGGGATTTGGGCAAGGACTTGCTCAAACATCATCTTTGCGTAGCCGTATTTGCCATCGCATCGTGCTTGGAATCCTTGTTCGTAGAGTGCGTCAACGCTCATGGGACGATATTGTCTCGCAAGACTATACCAAAAATTTGCTTTACCATTCTTAATGAACGGGGCTATTTTTTGGTATGTCGTAATTATGCAGGGCCGGGCTCAAGTTTCCCTGGGGGAACGATGTCGGGGGTTTTCTTTTCGACGGCTGGGGTTCCACCCTGATCTTCATCTGGCAATTTGAACTCAGGAAGCTCTTCGCCTCGAAGAATTGTAAGAAATTCTTGACGATCTAAGGTCTCTCGTACGAGGAGCGCATCGGCGGTTGCGTCGAGCTTCTCGCGATTATTTTCTAAGAGTTCTCGTGCCTTTTGGCTGCATTGATCGACAATTCGACGGACTTCCTCATCGATTTGCTTGGCTACATCTTCGCTATAGTCGCGGTCGGATTGCATTTCTCGACCGAGGAATGGATTGCTGACGTTGCGGCCGATTGCGAGGGTGCCGAGCTTTTCGCTCATGCCAAATCGGGTGACCATTGAACGGGCAATGCTGCTCACTCTTTCGAGGTCGCTAGTTGCGCCGGTCCAGCGCTCGCCGAAGACGATTTCTTCTGCGAGGAGGCCACCGAGAGCGACACTGATGAGGTCATAAAGCTCTTGTCGTGAGGTGTGGTAGGAGTCGGTTTCTGGAAGTGACCATGTGGAACCTAGCGAGTGTCCACGGGGAAGGATTGTAATTTTGTAAACAGGGTCGCTGTGTTCGAGGAGTTCGCCGACGATTGCATGACCAGCTTCGTGGTATGCAGTGATCTTTTTCTCTTCATGGCTCATGATGCGGCTTTTTCGGGCCGGACCACCGATGACTCTATCAAGTGCTTCTTCGAGATCGTCTTGTCCGATTTTTGAATGGTTGCGACGAGCGGCGAGGAGAGCTGACTCGTTGAGAGTGTTGGCAAGGTCGGCACCAGTGAAGCCCGGGCTTCGTCGGGCGAGGTCGCGCAGATCGACATCAGAAGCAAGGGGCTTGCCCTTGGCATGAATTTGGAGAATTGAGAGGCGTCCTTCGAGATCGGGAGCATCAACCATGATTTTTCGGTCGAAACGGCCTGGTCGTAGAAGCGCCTCATCGAGGACATCGGCTCGGTTTGTTGCGGCGATGATTACGACGCCTGAATTTGTTTCAAACCCATCCATTTCAACGAGGAGTTGGTTGAGGGTTTGTTCTCGTTCATCGTTCCCGCCACCGACACCAGTACCGCGTTGGCGTCCAACGGCGTCGATTTCGTCAACGAAGACGAGGCAAGGACGGTGTGCTTTTGCCGTTTCAAAGAGATCGCGAACACGGGATGCACCGACACCGACGAACATTTCGACGAATTCCGAACCTGAGATGTGGAAGAATGGGACGCCGGCTTCGCCAGCGATTGCACGGGCGAGGTGGGTTTTACCGACCCCTGGAGGGCCGACTAGGAGAACGCCTTTAGGAATTTTTGCACCGAGGGCGACATATTTTTTCGTGTTTTTGAGGAAGTCAACGACTTCAAAAAGTTCTTCTTTTGCTTCGTCGATACCAGCGACATCTTCGAACGTGACTTTGGGGGTGTTTTCTCCGGCTCGCCGTGCTCGGGAGCGACCGAAACTCATGGCTTGGTTGCCGCTTTGCTGAGCTTGGCGGGCCATCATGAACCACAAGACACCAACGATGAGGAAAGTGGGGAGGAGGAGACCTAGGATTGGCCCGATCTGACCAGCGATGGGTGGATTGAGAAATTTATAATCAATTTTATTTGTATCGAAAAACTGTGTGAGTTCTGAGCCGGCTGGGGAGTCACTTGTGACGGCTTTGACTTCGAATTTGTCGCCGTTCTTGAGTTTTCCTCTCAGGGTATCAAGTTGCCATTCGATTTCGCCATCAATTTGTCCAGATACAACTTCATTCTTGAGTTGGCTCAGGGCAATGTCCTTAGGTGGGGTCATCCCGAATGCCGACGAATTTTTCAATGTCATATTCATCAAAGCGATTACGAGGAAAAACGCAACCCCGACGAGAACGATGTATCTAGCTCCTTTCAATTTTGCACCTGGTGGTTTGTCACCCTCGTTAAAGATACGCCCGAGGATGGGGTGGCGTTCCTGATATTATGACCCCGGTAAGGATCACAGGGATTCAAATTGAACCCGAAGGGCCTTATTTGTATCTGGGGAAATTCGTACTCTTTCATTGAGTCGAACGCCGGGAATCCAAATTGGGCCGATCATGTCGCAAATTATCGGTAGTCGGCGGCGGGCAGTGGAGGTTAGTTTTGCACTTGAGAGCAGATCGGTAACCTTGCGAGGACTTGATTCTCCGAAGGGGATGATTTGGTCACCAGGTTGGGCGGCTCGGAAATGGAGACCTCCTTGGGTTTTGGCTTGGTCGAAAACGACGTTCAGGGAGTTTGGATCTCGATGGTAGTCGCTTGGGGATGTCGATTGCGCGGTGAACTTCCAGCCGAAGATTTCACTTTCTGTTTCGCCAGGGATGGTGAGGGGAAATCGGAACGGTTCTTCTTGGGCGAGCGATCGGATATGAACTTCATTCGCGCTTATCTCGATGACTATTGGAGTTTTTTCGGTAGTGATTGAGCCTTGGGTTTGGTGCTGAATGAGGTTGACAATGTGCAAGGTTTGTTCGTAATCGAGTTCGCCGCCGATGAAACTTGTGGCGAGACGGATAGCGCGGCGGATGAGGACTTCGGGAGAATTAGCGAGGGATGTAGTCGAGAAACAAGCTTCGACATCTTGGGTGAGGAATTGGAGGTTGCCGTTGAGGGGGATTTCAGATTGTTGGAGAAGGTTCGCAGCGAGGTGGTTGAGGAATTGGTCTTCTGATTCGGTGGTTTCAGCGAGGCGGGTGATTGCGGTGCGGAAGTTGGGGTTGATTGTTTCGAATTCGGGGATGAGGCGGTGGCGAAGTCGAACGCGGGTGAAGTTTTCGTTGAAGTTGCCGGGGTCGTCGTGGAACCAGAGGTTATTGGCTTCGCAGTAAGCACGGGTTTCGGCGCGGGTGAAAGGCAGAAGAGGGCGGATGATACTGTCGCGGGAAGAATGGATACCGATCAGACCAGCAGGGCCGGAGCCACGGATCATGTGCATTAGGATGGTTTCGACATGGTCGTCTTGGGTGTGACCGGTGGCGATGAGTTGGCAATTTGTTTGGTAAGCGGATTGCCGGAAGAAGTTGAGGCGGGCGTGTCGGCCGGCTTCTTCGATCCCGACTTTGAGTTTTTCACTGAGTCCGGGGACGTCGGCGCGGCCCGAGATAAATGGGATTCCGAGTGCTTCGGCAAATTCGGAGCATTTTTGGAGTTCGTCGTCGCCTTCGGGTCGCATTCCGTGGTGGAGATGGGCGGCAACGCAGTCGAATTTTAGCGAGTGGAGGAGGTGGAGAAGGGCGGTAGAGTCGGCACCGCCAGAATAACCTACCAGAACCGATATACCTGGGGGAATGAGTTGAGTTTTCTCGAGGTGGGACTTGAGACGGGCGAGCACTGAATATTATGTTACTTTGGCGCGGGTCAGGGAAACTGGGTAAGTAAACTTGACTTTATGCCGCACATCCTCACTCCGCTGAAAGATCGACTTGTGCGGCTGCTCCATTTGCGTTCAACTTTGGGCACGGTACGAGGGGATCAGCGGGTCAAGGATGAGCTTGCTTCTGAGCGTCCGGAGGACTTGGCGGAAACGATTGCTCGTATGGAGCCGGAAGACGCGGCGGCACTTTTGCAGGCGATGGATCCGATGCAAGCGGGGAATATTATGGTCGAATTGCCGACGGATTCGGCCCGGGAAATAGCTCCTGAGCTTTCGGATGATGTTCTGGCTTCTTATCTTGATATTTTGCCAATGGATGACGCGCTGGAATTGCGCGAAGATGTTGGCGAAGAACGTTTTGATGCACTTCTTAAGGTGATCCCGGACGAGGATGCCAATGAAATTCGGCGGCTCCTTGCTTATCCGGAAGATTCAGTCGGCCGATTGATGACGGAGCACTTTTTTTGGGCCAAACCGGAGATGACAATCAAGGAGATATTGTCTGATCTACGGAAAGCTGGGGACGAAAAGTATGAGCAGATAAATGATTTTTATGTCGTTGATGATCATCGAAAATTACTTGGTGTTACAAGTTTGCGGAGAGTGCTGCGGGTTCCACAGGCAACTCTTGTTAGCGAGATCATGCAGCCTGATCCGGTTTCGGTTCATGCGGCCGATGATGAAGAATCTGCAGCCCGGACGATGGCGCGGTATGGATTTTATGCGCTTCCGGTTGTTGATGACAATGGGATTTTGGTCGGTATTTTTACAGGGGATGACGCCCAGGCGATTTTGCGAGAGGCCGAAACGGAAGACGTACTTGCTGTTGGTGCGGTTAGCGGGGATGCGGAGCCTTACTACTCTTTGAATCCGTGGTCGCTTTACAAACGGCGTTTTCCATGGCTCGTTGCTTTGTTTGCGGCAGAGACTTTGACTGGAATGGTGCTTCGCCACTATGGTCAGGATACGGATGTTGGGGTTCCTCAGTTAATGTACTTTATGCCGCTGATTTTGGGGGCGGGGGGGAATAGTGGTTCCCAGGTAACTACCACAATTACACGGGCTTTGGCACTTGATGAAGTTAAGACTGCGGACTGGGTTGGAGTTATGATGAAGGAAGTCATTGTTGCATCAATGATCGGAGTTTCGTTGGGGATTCTTGGTTTTGCTCGTGCGTATTTTGGGTGGAACACCGGTATGGATTTGAGCCTGGTTGTTGGTCTCGCGTTGCCGGTGGTTGTGATTTGGGCAACGCTGGTTGGCAGTGTTTTGCCAATTGGAGCGAAACGACTTGGCATTGATCCGGCGGTGATGAGTGCTCCGTTTATTTCGACATTTGTCGATGCGACGGGCTTGATTATTTACTTTGAAATTGCCCGCCGAATTTTGTTACCGTAAACTTTCTTGCTTAATGAACGTCCAAAAGATAGAGATTCCGGCACTTATTGTGCTTGGAAGCGGTAAAAGAGAAGCATTAAAGCAATGAATAAGCTTTCATCCCCCTTGATTCGGTTCGCGATATTGGCGAGCTTGTTGTTGGTAGCAGCGGTTGGATTTGCCCAGCCGCGCGATAAAGATCCGATTTCGGCTGATGAGAAACAGCAAACGCTGAACATGGTTGAGTCGATGCTCAATCAGATGGCGTTTGTGCCGGGTACAGACTTCAAGACTTGGCCCGAAATGGTTAAGAAACATAGTGCGGACATTGAAAAAACGAAGACCGTCGGTGAATTCACAGGTGTTATTAATAACGTCATGACCAGTTTTGGGTTTAGCCACATCGTTCTCTTTTCTCCGGAAGCTGGACAAGCGCGTGCAACTCAAAGTCGGGCGGGGATTGGGATTCGAATTGAAATTGAACCTGGAGGATTGCGAGTCGTGAACGTGTTTCCGGGGAGTCCGGCTTCGGAAGTTGGTTTTCAGCCAGGCGATTTGATTTTTGAGGCGGACGGCAAGGCGGTCAAAAGTACGGCGGAATTAGCGGGAGAAGTTGGACAGACTTCGACGGTCAAGTATCGTCGCGGCACAGAAGATAAGTCGGTTTCGGTAACGCGGCGCCAATACAGCACGATTTTGCCCGAAACTGTTGAGTGGAATGGCGACGTTGCGATTTTGAAAGTGCCAAGTTTTGACGCAGGTTATAGCATCGACAATATTGACAAATTGATGGCGGAAATTGCACCACGCGCCAAAGGGGTTGTTTTAGATTTGCGCGGAAATGGTGGCGGTCGTGTTACGAATCTGCAGCACCTTGCTTCTTACTTCTTGATTCCAATGGAGCAACCGATGGGCACATTCGTTGGAAAGTTCGAGGTTTCTCGATACGCGAAAGAGTTTGGTGAATCAGTTGATCCGATTGCGATTGCGGCGAAAACACAATTGAAAGTGACGGCCTCCCGAAATAAACCAGGGATTCGTCTGACCGTTCCGGTCTCTTGCTTGATTGATGCAGGGTCGGGGAGCGCGAGTGAAATGATGGCTTCGGCGCTTCGGGAACAGCTGGGCTCCAAACTTTATGGACGAAAGTCAGCGGGTGCCGTATTGGCATCGCGGATTATGCGCCTGGGCGATGATCTCGGGTTTATGTTGCAGTTTCCGGTTACGGATTATGTGACGATTAAGGGAGTCCGCATTGAAGGTCATCCGATTGTTCCTGATCGAGAATTCGAAATCGCGAAATTTGGAGAACCGGATTTGGCTTTAACCACGGCAATTAAGGAACTAGCGGTTGCGAAGTTTTTCGCACTGGCTGGTTAATGAATTAGTTCAGAAAGATTGCCTTTTTGGGCAGAAGCGGGTGCAGAGACTTTGGTTTTTGCGCCCGTCAATCGTTTATAGACACTTATAGATGTGGGGAGCTTTTGTCCTCGCTGGGTTTTTGGAGTTGATTCAATTTTCAGGACAAACCCATCTTTCTTTGCGATGGTCAGTTGTAGGTCGGCGAATGGAGAATCAGCGAAAAGAAGTTCGGCTGGTTCGCTGGCCTTTGCCGCGCCCTTGTGGGAGACGTCTGAGAAGGAATTCAGCATGAGGCGGTAAGGATTTCGCCCAATGATAAGGCTTCGCAACCCAGTTTCGATCCGAGAGCCAGTTGAGGCAACGGCAGCAATGACATCTTCGCGCGATGCTTTTCCTGCATAGACTTTTCCATTTGCCTTGTTTAAGAGAGTTAGAGTGTAGCCGTCGTATTCCCATTCGGCAAATGAGTCGGATTGGTAGGCGGACGATTGGCTGTAATAGACTTCTGTTGTTTCTTTACCGACAGTCACGGTGTATCCGATTGATTCGGGAGCATCGTACCGTTCGAAAAGGTGTTCAAGCCCGGTTTTCGCAGAAGCAGTTTTTGTATTTGCTTTGCCGAGCATAGGATCGAATTGGGAAACTAGGAATGCTCTTGGCTCGGATTTGGGCCACTTGATTGGCTTCATTGGTTCGTATTGAAAGGTCCAGATGAGTGCGGCACCTTGGTTGACGAACTTCATTTTAGAAGGACGTAAGGATTTTTGATCTAAAGTGATTTCAGTTAGGGCATCTTTTGTTTTTAGAGCAAGAATTACTCTCCCACTCTTGGGCGAATATGTCCAACCCTTCGTATTAGATTTGAGCTGGTCGCGCATGACAGACATTCCTTGTGGAATGAGAAGGCTGACGACGAAATCATCAATTGTGCTGTTCGCGTTCTTGACGACCTGTGCAAGGCTGGTTTCGTCACCGTGGCTTTGGGTGAACTGCCCCGATACTGGTCGGTAAGTTGAGGTCATTGATCCAGAGGGTGTGACTTTGTAATATTTTATCTCGAGAAAATTTTGGATATTATTTGGTTCGCTTTGGATCTTGGCTTCTTTTCCGCGGATGACATCTATTATTTGGGTTGAATTGATTGTCCCTTGTTGAGCAAAAGTTTGTACGGTAGCTTTGATGCGTTCTTGCTTGACGTGGGCTTGAGCTTCGACCATTCCATCAAAATGGAAAGCTACCGGGTTAAAACCAGGAATGGCTAGAAGCGTGGCAATGACCATAACTTTTCTATTGTTGACCAAGGCCGGATGGGGCACGATTTTTTCCGACGATACCGGCAAGGGCGATCAACGTAATCAAGTATGGCAGAGATTGCCAAAATTCGCCTGGAATGCTTGCATTTTGACCTTGGAGAATGAGCTGGAGTGAACCAAAAAAGCCAAATGCAATGGCGGCAGCGAGGGTGGGCCACGGTTTCCAACCACCAAGGATGAGAGCGGCGAGTGCGATGTAGCCGCGTCCGGAAGTCATGTCTTCGCTGAATTTGCCAGCGTTGGTGGCAATGAGGGCACCGGCGAGACCGGTGAGGATTCCTGTGGTCATGAGGGCGTGGAACCGAATTTTGAGTGGTTTGAGGCCCATTTGTCGAGATTTATCGGGATCGTTGCCAACGGCAAAGAGTCGGAGACCGGGTCGAGTTGATTTGAGGAAATACCAGACGAGAGTGGCTGCGACCCATGCGGCGGCGTAGTAGATGCCGACGGGGAAAGTGGGCATTTCCTTGTCAGAGATTTCGAGATAAGTTTTGGCGATGAGACTGGTTCCGCCGAGGGCAAGAGAATTGATACCCATTCCGGAAATAATGTGGTCGATTTGGTAGACCTGCGTGAGAATCCAATGGAGGGCAGCGAGAACGGTTGCAGTCAGGATGCCAGCAAAGAGGCCGATTAAGGGGTTTCCTGATGCTTGTCCCATAAATGCTGTGGCACAAGCGGCGGCGAGCATTTTTCCTTCAAGTCCGATATTGATGACACCACTTCGCTCGCTAAACAGACCGGCGAGCGCGCCGAGAATGAGGGGGGTGCTGTAAGCAAGTGTGCTGAGGATGAGAGTAACAGCAATGTTGCTGTTACCGGCAGCGAGTAGGTTAAGAATCGGTTCCACGTTGAGCCTCCTTGCGGTAACGGTAAGCGGCGAAGACTATCACAAGGACGCCGAGCAAGATGTAGCTGATTCCTTTGGGGACGCCCGTACGGCTGAGGACGCTAGTGCTCTCGGCAATTGTGCCAAAGAGGGTTCCGGAAGCGAGGATTGCGAGCGGGTTGCCACCAGCGAGGAGCGCAACGCCGAGGGCATCGAAGCCGTATCCGGGGCTGAAATGTCCGTAGAATCGATGTTCGAACGCAAGGACTTGGAGGGCTCCAGCAAGACCGGCAATGGCTCCACTGGCGGACATCGTTCGGACAATGAGTTGATTGACGTTAATACCGGCGAATCGGGCGACGTTGGCATTTTCGCCGGTCGCGGAGATTTCGTAGCCGCCGACGGTCTTTTTGAGATACCACCAGAGTGCGATTACGCAAATGATTGCGAAAAGGAGTGAGGAATTGATCGCGAGGGCTTTCTGTTGGTAGATGTTGGGGAGTTGGGCGGTGGCAGGGATTGAAGCGGTGGAGGGTTGCTGGCTAGTTGGATCTTTGAGGGGTCCGCTGACAAGGTAGAAGGTGAAGAACCCGGCGATGTTGTTGAGCATGATTGTCGTGATAACTTCGTGCCCGCCGCGATATGCTTTGATCAAACCAACTGGGAGGGCCAAGAGAGCGCCGCCAAGGATTCCGGCTAGGATGGCGAGCGGAATTGCAAGCGGGCCGGGAACATTGAGGGCAACGACGACTGCTGCGCAGGCACCCATTACAAATTGACCATCGGCGCCGATGTTGAACAGTCCGACTTTGAGGGCGAGAAAAACACTGCACCCGAGGAGAAGAAGAGGGGTGGACTCCTTGAGAATATTGCGCCAACCTGCGGGGCGGGTGAGGGCCTTTTGAACGACTTGGCTGAGGGCCTCAGCGGGAACGGCCTTTGCGACCAAGAGAGCGAGGATTATAACCGCAAAACCGGCGAGGGCGAGAACGATTTGTTTCCAGCCGAGAAATTTCAATTTTCGACTCCTACCATCATGCGACCGATGGCTTGGCGGTCAGATCGGAGTTCGGCGGGGACTTCTTGGAGAACCCCGTGGTTCATGACGAGGATACGGTCGCAGTACGTCATGAGTTCGTCGAGATCGAAACTGACGACGAGGACGGTTGCACCTTCGCGGGTCGCTTTAATCAGGCCTTGGTAGACGAGATCGGCGACATAAAGATCGATGCCGCGGGTTGGTTGGAAGGCAAGGATTACTTTTGGGTCGAGTTGAAGAGCGCGGGCAACGACAACTTTTTGTTGGTTGCCGCCACTGAGATCTTTGAATGGTTGGTGGACGTGATCGAACTTGGTGGGGAATTGTTCGGTTGCGGCTTGGGCAAGTTTGGCTTGTTTGGCGCGAATGTCGGGCATCCGCTGCAGGCCGAGAATTGCGTTTTCGGCGATCGTCCAGCTTTCGATAACGGCTTCTTCGTGGCGGTCTTCGGCGACGAGGCGGAGTCCGGCTTGGATGCGGTCTCGGGTCGAAAGTGTGGCTATATCTTCGCCTTCGAGAAGAATTTGTCCAGAGAATAGTTTGAGGCCCATGAGGGCATGGAATAGTTCACGTTGACCATTGCCGTCGACTCCAGCGATGCCGACTAATTCACCGGATCTGAGTGTAAATGAGGCGTTCTGGACAGCGTCTTCGCCTTTTTCGCCTTTAATGGTGACGTCTTTAACTTCGAGGATATTCTTGCCAGGCGTTGCGGGTGATGGTATGTGTTCGGTGACGCTGATGCCGATCATTTTTTCGGCAAGGTCGGCGGGGTTTGTTTGGCTGACGAGGCCGGAGTCAATCAGTTTTCCGCCTCGGAGGACGGTGACTTCGTCGCAGTGCTCCATGACGTCGGGGAGGCGGTGTGTGACAACGAGTACAGTGGCGCCGGTCTTCGTAAGTTCGTGAAGTTTGGCATAGAGCAGATCAGCATCTTCAGGGGCGAGCATAGCGGTTGGCTCGTCGAGGATTAGGATCTTTGCGTTGCGCCAAAGGAGTTTAAGGATTTCGAGTTTTTGCGCTTGTCCTGGGGAGAGTTCTTCGGCGGTTTGATGCCAGTTAAAGAAGAATCCCATTTGGGAGGCAAGTTGATTCGCCCTTTCGACAGCAGATTTTTCGTTAATTAGTAGTCCGGGTTCCGCGCCGAGTATGAGGTTTTGCAGGCAGGTGAGTTCGGGGATGATCGCGTAGTGCTGGCTGACCATTCCAACCCCGGCGGCGATTGCGGCTTCGGGGTTCTTGAACTTTTGTTTTTGTCCGCTTAATTCATAGTCCCCTTTGGTTGCGGAATGTGCACCGTAAAGAATTTTCATCAGGGTCGTTTTGCCGGCCCCGTTTTCGCCAACAATCGCGTGGATATGACCGGGTTGGACGGTGAGGTCGACGTTATCGAGTGCGACTACATTGCCAAATGTCTTGGTGATACCGCGCATCGTTACGGCGGGGGTTTCTATGAATCCACCTCGCCAATCATGACATCGTAGAGTGCGGTCGTGGCTTCCTCTTCACGACCGGCATCAGTGAGTTCACTGAGGAGACGGTCGACGAGGTCGGTTCCGGGGATAGTGATTCCGAGTTCGGCGGCGGATTCTTGGCAATAGCCGAAGTCTTTGCGCTGATTTTTGACGCTAAAGCCGGGGGTATGGTCGCCGGAGAGGATTTTTGGGCCGTAGTTATCGAATGCCCAACTTCCGGCGGCTCCTGTGCTGAGAAGTTCGCGGGTTGTTACGAGATCGAGCCCGGCTTTATGGGCAAAAGCGAGTGATTCGCTGAGTCCAAGAAGAGCAGCGCCTACGGCAATTTGATTCGCCATTTTCATCATTTGGCCTTGACCGGATGGGCCAACGTGGGCGATTCGGCGACCATATGATTCGAGGACGGACTGGACTTTGTTGAAGGCGTCGGTGGTTCCGCCACAGAATATGGTGAGCGTTCCGTTTTGGGCACCCATTGATCCCCCGGTAATGGGGGCGTCAATGAATTCGACACCGTGGGATTTGCACACTTCGGCGATTTCGCGCGCCCCAGCGGGGGCGATGGTGCTGTGGTCGACGATGATTGCGCCGGGTTTGCAGCTTGGAAGGAGTCGATTAACGATTTCGGCGACGTCTTCGGTACGACCGAGGCAGAGGCAGATTATTGAGCAAGATTCGGCAATTTCTTTGGGCGAACTTGCGAGAGTTGCGCCTTTGCTGATGGGGAGGGAATCTTTGCCGGGGCTTCGGTTCCAGACAAGTGTGTTGTATCCGTTAGAAGCGAGATGGCCAGCCATGGGTGCGCCCATTGTTCCAAGCCCAAGAAAGCCGATGGTTGGTTCGGTTGGGACGCTCATGAGGGACTGTTTTACCCGGTTCTTTGGGCGGCATGAGTGTGCTTTTCCAGGTTCAGATAAGCCCAGGAATTAGAGGTGATGGGCGGTATTCTTCACGGTTACTTATGAATGAAAATGAAGGAATGGTCGTGCCAGACGACACGGGCCAAGTGGGCGAGCCGGTTGAAACAGTCGAGGGTGTAATTGAGATTGATGAGCGCGACCAAATGATTTCAATTTTGAAGGAGGAAGTAACCCGTACAAAGGATGAAATGCTTCGGCAGCTTGCGGAGGCGCAAAATATTCAGCGTCGGTTACGACAGCAGATGGAGCAGGATCGCAAATATGCGGTTGAGGGGCTAGTCAGAGAATTGGTGCCAGTTTTGGACAATTTTGATCGGTCTTTGGCGGCGGCAGAGCAGGGTGCAAGCCCGGAAGCGGTCATTGATGGGATTCGAGCGATGCAAAAAAGTTTACAGCGTGCGCTTGAGCCAGTTGGTTTGGTGCGAGTTGCGGCGATTGGACAGCCGTTTGATCCAGAGATGCACGAGGCATTGGCGACAGTTGAGACGACTGAAGTAGCGCCGGACGTAGTTACGGACGAGATTGAGCCAGGATATATGATTGCGGATCGGGTCATTCGACCGGCGCGAGTTCGCGTGAGCAAGGCACCCGGAGCTTAGATTTTCATGGGTAAATACTTTGGTACTGATGGGATTCGCGGAATTGCGAACCAGAAATTGACGCCGGAAATGGCGTTCCAGATTGGGCAAGCGGCGGGGCTGTGGTTGACTCTACAGCCCGAATTACCGAATGCAGCGGTGCTTGGTCGTGATACGCGGCGCAGCGGGCCGATGCTGGGGGCGGCTTTGGCGGCGGGATTCTGTAGTGCGGGTTGTGATGTGACTGCCCTCGGGTATTTTCCGACTGGCGGGGTGAGTTATATTGCGCGGACAGGTGACTTTGGGATGGGGGCAGTGATTTCGGCGAGCCATAACCCGGCACCAGATAATGGGATTAAGTTGATTGCCCATACGGGCACTAAGGTGGCGGCTTCGGTAGAGGAGTTTATTGAGTCTCACATGGGGACGGAGTTGGTTGACAGGCCGATTGGGGAAAACATTGGCTATTTGAAGCCAGCGGCTGGGGAAGTTGAGGCCTACATTGGGTGGTTGAAAAGTTTGGTACCGGAAGGGCTAGAGGGGCTTTCGGTGACGATGGACATGTCGCAAGGGGCGGCGTTCCAGATTGCAGGACGGGTGTTCCAGGAGCTCGGAGCACAAGTTGTGATTGGCGGGGCAGAACCAGATGGTATGAATATTAACTTTGAATGTGGGGCGACACATCCAGCGTTTATTCAAGAGTTAACTCAGAAACATCAAGCCGATCTAGGAATTGCATTTGATGGGGATGCGGATCGGGCCGTGTTCAGCGATTCTCATGGCAGGTTGATTAATGGGGATCGAACAATGGCGATTTGGTGTGCGCATATGCAGTTGCGGGGTGAATTAAACCCAGCGGCGGTAGTTGGTACAGTGATGTCGAACGGAGGGTTTGAGGCTTATATGAAGTCGCAGGGAGTTGCGTTGCATCGAGTTGATGTTGGCGATAAGTACGTAGCCGCGAAACTTCGTGAATTTGGCGGGAAAGTTGGAGGGGAACAAAGTGGTCATATTATCTTCAGCGATCATGTTCCTACCGGTGATGGCTTGGTGACGGCGTTGATGCTGGCGCAGGTTTTGAAACGGGAAGGCAAAACGGCCGCTGAACTCTATGAGAGTTTTGATAATTGGCCACAAGTCTTGGTGAATTTGGAAGTTGAGCGAAAGGACGGCTGGGAGTCTAACCCGCTCATTTCAGCCGAGATGGCTCGTGGTTCGGACGAATTGGGTGAGCGTGGCCGCGTGAACTTGCGGGCGAGTGGCACTCAACCGATTTTGCGGGTCATGGTTGAGGCGGCTGATGCGGAATCTCGTGATTTGGTTGCGGATCGCATTGTTGACGTGGTTTTAGGTGAATTGGGCGGAAAGATTTATAGCCGAGTAGACTTGACACATGCTCTGGGCGATTGATATTGGCAATACTCAGGTGAACGTTGGGGTTCATGATGGGTCACGGTGGATTGTGAGTTGGCGTCATGAAACAGATGCAAGTCGCACGGAAGATGAAATCGCTGGTTTGCTGATGCCGTTGGCAGAGTTGGCGGGGTTGAAATTTAGAGACTGTGAAACCGCGATTATTGCGAGCGTGGTTCCACCGGCGGACACGAATTGGGAGAGATTTTGCGACAAGTATCTTGGTTGTCCGGCAAAGTTTTTGCGAAATGGGGCGCAAGTTGGGATGCCGGTAAGTTATGATCCGCCACATGCGGTTGGGGCGGATCGGATTGCGAATGCGATTGGGGCATTGGCGCGGTTCAAACCTCCGATCGTGATTGTCGATTTTGGGACTGCGACGACCTTTGACTGTGTTGATTCGACAGGAACATACGCGGGCGGGTCGATTATGCCGGGGATTATGGTGAGCTTGGATTCGCTGGTTGGTCGGACGGCTAAGCTGCCAGCGGTTGCAATTGTGGCTCCGGATCGCGCAGTTGGGAGGAATACAGTCGAGTCGTTGCAGTCGGGGGTTGTTTTGGGATATGCGGAGGCGATAGATGGATTGGCGCGTCGGATAAAACGCGAACTAGGGGAATCGACGAAGATTATTGCGACTGGTGGGTTGGGGCGGGTTTTTGTCGACATCTGTGAGATGATTGAGGAATACGATCCGGTTTTGACTCTTGAAGGTCTGAGGATAGCGGCTGATCGACTCAGTTAGCTTTGATTTCCAAGAAGAGTTTGCATTTCTCGGTCGAATCGCTCGGGGTCTTTGACGACTCGTTGACCGAAGAAGGTGAGGCCGAGGTTGAATCGGATTCCACTTACTTGTGCACGACGGGCGTATTTATTGACTTTACCGGCGACGATCCAGTCGGGCATTTTGTCGTCTTGGGGTTCGGGGACGCAATACTTTGCAGCGAGGCGTGTCCATCGGTCGATGGGTTGGATGTGGATGCGGTCTATGGCGGCGACTTGACGTTCCAAATCGTATACAAGAACCATGTCGCGAAGGAACGTTGAGGTGCTTTTTGGGCCAACGCCACGAATATCGACGATGCGGTTAAATTGAGGTTCGATGTGCCCGGTTTGTTCAATGCAGTCGGCGACCCAGGCGCAGACTGACCCTTCACCATCAATTTGATAGATTTCTTGCGCGAGTTCGAGGAGTCCTTGGACGATGCCTCGATTTTGGGATTCGTTGGGTTTAATGCCTCGTTTTTCGCACTGTTCGACGAATGCCTCCCAGAGTGCGATGCCGTCAGTGCCTTTTATCAGATCTTCGATTGTTGTCGTTTCGAGGACTTGATCAACGGCTTTGAGAGAGGCGCGGGCGTACGAATCGCGGTCTTTGCCTCGGCGTGCATAGGCGTAGTTACCAAGGAATGCACGGATGGAAAATTCGGGTTGATCGAGGATGTCGACCCAGTCATCGATTGATTCGACCGTTTTGCCCGTTGCTCGTTCGAGTTGCGGCGTGAGAAAGGTTTCGATGTATCGTTCTGCAAAGTCGGTAGCCATCTTTCGATAGATGAATGCGACTTGAGGATCGAGGGGTTCTTGTTCGTTTGAATGAGCCATTGTTTTGGACTTGAGCGACCTGGCTAATCAAGATCGCTCAAGTTTATGAAGTTTTTAGAATGGGCTTGTTGGGCCGAGGTTGGTTAGGATTGGCAAGCTTGGTGTTTGGGTAGCGCCACCGCGTGTGTTGTTACTACTTGTACCACCTCGCATTGCATAGAAAACGTTCCAACAAAATTCGGTGATTGGCACTTGGTTGGTGTAAAACTCTCGAAGAGTTTTTACGAATGCGTCAGTGTAGAGTCCTACTTGTCCGGTTTCTCGGAAGACACTGGTCACGATGCTGCCTGGAATGGTGGCATAGGTTTCGCTTAGCGTGCCTTGTTGGAGTCGCTCTTTGCCGAAGTAATCTGTAGAGGTGAATGGACGGTTGCATTGGGCGAAGAAAAAGACGTTTGCGCCTTTAGCAAGGAACGGCTGGATCACAGCTCTCTTTTCGATCATCTTTGACGAATCGGTGGAGAATTCGATGTCGTTGCCGGCAAGATAATCTTGTCCGCCTAAGTGGTTTGCTTGGCCAGTAAAGTAGATGAGCAGAGTCGCTTTGGCGGGAATTTTTTCAGCCATAGAAGTTACGGCAGCCCGGATTTGAGCGGCGGTGACATCGCTCAGCACGGTGACGTTCTCAGCGGCGTATCCCGCATAAGTTGTCAGCGCAGCATTAATGAGAGCAGCATCGTTTGCAGCGAATGCGAGTTCAGTACCTGGTTCGGGCGACTTTGAGTTTCCGATGATCAGGGCAAATTTGTTGTCGACAGTTGGAACCGGTTCGGAACCAAAGATAGTTGAAAGGTCGTTTTGTTGTCCGGCCTTGACATTAATGATTCTGCCGCCGTTTTTACCACTTGTGACGGGTGCGCCTCCGCCGG
>JBJXDW010000087.1:0-29149 GCA_046154445.1 Fimbriimonadaceae bacterium
CCTGAGAAACCTCGCTTCTTTTTTTTGCCTAAACCACTAAGCCGGAGCGCGACGCTCTGCCACCCGTCGCTCAGAGTGATCCAAAATCTTCTTCCGGAACCGCAGATACTTCGGCGTAACTTCCAAAAGCTCATCATCGCGTAACCAGGCCAGCGCCTGCTCCAAACTAAAATCGCGGTGACCATCCAATACAACCGTGTTCTCTGCGTTAGCCGACCTGATATTGTTCGCCGCCTTAAACTTAGTACAGTTAACAATCATGTCGTCTTCACGGGCATTCGCCCCAACAATCATGCCCGCATAACATTCAGTCCCCACCGGGTAAAAGAATGTCCCGCGAACCATCACATCTTCATATGCATAACGAGTGATCTTGCCCGGATCTTTAGAAATCAAACTACCATTCGTTCGACTCTCTATAGCTCCTTTATAAGGCTCATATCCTTGGAAAATACTTGCCAATATCCCAGAACCTCGCGTCATCGTCAAATAAACACTCCGCAATCCAATCAATCCCCGTGTAGGAATCGTTGCAATCACCCGGCTCCGACCGTTCCCCAAAGGCTCCATTCCCGTAATCAAAGCCTTCCGTCGACTAAGCTCTTCCATAACGTCACCCATGGCGTCGTCTTCAAACTCGCAAGTGAGTTCTTCCATCGGCTCGAGCCGCTTTCCATTCTCATCTTCCTTAAAGATAACTTCCGGACGAGCAATCGCCATCTCAAAACCTTCTCGTCGCATTGTCTCAATTAAAACCGATAACTGCATTTCGCCCCGAGCTGCCGCCCGAACAACGTCCGCTGGTGCCGATCGATCTAGCTTCAAACTAACGCTGACCTTCTCTTCTTTCTCAAGGCGCTCACGTATCTTGTGGATCGTCAAAAACTTCCCGCCGTCCTTACTTGCAAGTGGAGAAGTATTCGCATAAAAGTTCATCGTCAACGTACTCGGCTCAACTTCAATTCGAGGCAAAACCTCAACGTGCTGAGCATCGCAAACCGTATCCCCAATCAACACTTCGTCATAACCGCTCATCATCACGATTTCGCCCGGCTGACCAACCTCAACTTCTTTGAGTTTCAATCCCTCATAAATCCAAACTTTAGTGATATTAAAATTCCCTTGCTTACCGCCTTCCCCAACAATCGTCATCCGATCCCCAACCCGGCATCGTCCACGAAGCAATTTCCCGCCAAATATCCGACCCAAATAATCTGAATAGTCGAGATTATTAATCTGCATTCGCATCGGACCTTCTTCCGTCACATTTGGAGCCGGAATATCCCGCACCATCGCTTCCAAAAGCTTCTGCATATCTGTCTCATCCCCTTCTGGGGTTGTGCGAGCAAATCCACCTGCACCACTTGTGTAAAGCACAGGGAAGTAAAGAGCTTCTTCATCCGCGCCCAAATCAATAAAGAGGTCAATCGTCTTGTCGTAAGCCTCTTGTGGTCGCGCGCCCTCTCGGTCAATTTTATTCACACAGCAGATAACTTTCAAATTATTTTCAAACGCCTTTTTCAAAACAAACCGTGTCTGCGGCATCGGACCTTCACAAGCATCAACAATGAGCAGAACCCCATCAACCATGCTCAATACGCGCTCAACTTCGCCCCCGAAGTCCGCGTGGCCCGGAGTATCGACAATATTGATTTTTGTATCGCCATAAATACAACTCGCAACCTTACTCAAAATCGTAATCCCTCTCTCCCGCTCAAGATCGTTCGAGTCCATCACCCGCTCATTAACATTTTCGTTGACCCGGAATAGCCCCGCCTGCTTAAAAATCGCATCCACCAACGTCGTCTTTCCGTGATCGACGTGCGCGATGATGCCTATATTTCGAACGTTTGCTGCCATAAGGGGAACCCGAAGCTCTTAAAAAAAGAACCCAAAAGAAGGTACCGCCATAATCCAATCTCTTAACAGGCCTCACCCTGCCAAACAACCTACGCAGCACTCAAATCCGCTTCATCATCTCGTTGATGAAAATTGTCTTTCAAATCAATGCCAACTACTTATGTTCTTGCTGACACATGGACTTAATTGTGCCGAGGCAAGCACACTGAATTAGAAGGTCATATTGGACTTAAGGAGTTCGCTCCGCATCGAGAACCATCTTTTTTCGCAGAAACAATATCACCCCGACTACCAACGCCAAAACTCCAACACAACTGCCTACAACCAACTTGAATAGACTCATAAACTGAATTTCTGGATCATAGGTTCCAAAAGGTACAGTTTCCTTGATTGTGATCGGAGGAACCTCATTGTATCCATTCCAAAAATCTTTATTGACATCAGGGTGAAGACCCCCCTTCAATCGTTTCAACATAAATTCTTCTCGAATTTTTGCCCATTCCTTTCCATTAGCCCGAAGTTCTTTGTAGACTTCGTCTGTTCTTTTGTCGTCCCTTAATCCGTAATTTGTTAATTGGAGTGGCTCTGGCAGTCGCGCCTCCATCCAGTTAAACTTGCTATCTAGCTCGTTGATTCGGTTTCCAATCATCGCCGCCGCATGAGTATCTTCCCAGTCAAGTGTTCCTGCCAACCACTCCCAAACAGTTGGCGATTCCCAAGCTGCGCCAAGAACCATCAAGCCAATCAAACCTTCCCGAATCTCTTTTGCTGACATATTGAGTTTGGGTCGCTCTGGAAGTTGATGCGAATCATCAAACTCATCGAGCTGCTTCTTATAAGCTCGGTGCCAAATCAAATCCTTCACCAAAGCAACCTGAACCTTCTCCCGCCCAAAGTGCGCGTCAGGATTAATCTCAACCGCCTGCTCAATCATCCCCAACCCCTTCTTCAAATCCGCAAGACCCTTGTCACCTTTCTTAAGGCCCCGATGGATGTAAAACGTCCCCAAATTCGCAAACCGCTTATACTGAAAATCTTTCCAACCGTGTTCGGTCATTTTTATTTTCGCCGCTTCATTTTCAGCCTTAAGTATCCAATTTATCGCTGTATCATCGTTACCTAGTCGATCAAATGCAACTGCGGCATCAAAACAGTCTTCTGGAGAACGTTCATTAAGTGCCTCTATCCGCGCCAAACGCATCTCATAATACAAATCCGGATTCCGCTCAAAACGCCCCGCAATCACATCCTGCAACTCCGGCATCCCCCTCAATTCTGCCGCAACCGTATCGCGATCCCACAAACAACTAAATCCAAGCGATCCAACCATGGCAACGAATAAACAAAGAACCCCGCGCATAACCCATAAACAACAAAACGGGCGAGAAAGATTCCCGCCCATCAAACTATTGCCACCTCAACCTTATTCAAACCGTGGCAAAAATGGATACATCTCGCGACTGATCCCATTCCCGCGAACGTACCAGCGCTTACCCTTCTTCACCATGTCTAAACCAAAGTTCTCGTCATAAGCGCCAGGAGTGTAATTCCGCCAAACCCCCATTCGAATCTGTGCGGTATCCCCAGTTGGTTGCATTCCTCGAATTTCAAAAGTGAACCGATAGTATTTTGCATCCTCAACTGTCTTCTTCCAAGCTGCTTCCAATTCTTCTTTGGATTTACCTTCCACAATCGTACTGTCTGCCAACGTCTTATAGTCACCACGAGACAGGGCCGACATAAAAATCGCTGCTCGACTTTGCGGCGTATCGCCGGCGCTCAAAAATACGAAAGCTAAGAGCAGCAGACCGAGCAATCCCCCAATCGTAATCCAGTGAACTTTTCCTGACGTCTTCAACATATCTCTCTATTTAACCTCACTCAAAGCGGCTCATGCGGGAGAGTAACTTCACCGTCTCATCCGGATTAACCTGCCAACGTAATTTCGGCTTCTCAACCACAAACCGCATCGCTGCCATCCCCCTACCCGAAGCCAACGGGTAGATCACATCAACGTAAGCAAACCGACCGTTCTGCCGAACCCGGCCCAAACTCGCCCGCTGACTCTGTGCCATCACCTGAACTAAGTAAGTTGAAAGCTGTTTTGAGTACCGACTCTCCGAAACCTCGTTCTGACGCAAACTCTCCATATCGCCCTCGGCAATCGCTTGGTGGTACCGCCGAACCGCGCTCTCCGGCCCCTGATCCTTCGAATAGGCAAATACCGACAACGTCAACAAAGTCAAAATAATTGCTGATCCATATGTCGCCAATTTCGGCGATATTATTTGTCGATTACTCATCTCAAGTCTGTTTTCTCAACTTTGATATACAACACCATTCACCGCAAATTCATTCCAATCCCCCCAATCATACGGACTTTTCTTCAAAAAATGAACAAAAATGCGTCAAGTCCGTCCCGACATTGCATAGAATCTAAAAAGAAGGCAACGAAAATGGAAAACGACATCACCAGAAGAGACTTATTCGTCAAAGGCGGAGTCCTAGCCGTCGGCCTCATGGCCCCGTCCTGGCTCTCTGCGATCGCACGAGCCGACGTCGTCAAACTCGCCAACGGGCGCAAAGTCGATCCAGATAACGTCCTCGTCGTTTGCCAATTCTCCGGCGGGAATGATGGCCTCAATACCGTCATCCCTTATCTCGACCCGGAATACCACCGCCTTCGCCCTACCCTCGGTTTTAAAGCCGATGAAGTTCTCCAACTCTCAGACGGACTTGGGTTCCACCCATCCATGACCGGCATGGCCGATCTCTTCAAAAAGGGCCAAGTCGCCGTTATTAACAATGTCGGCTACCCAAATCCTAACCGATCTCACTTCAAGTCCATGGATATCTGGCAATCTGCCAGCCCCGATGGACAACTTAAATACGGCTGGATCGGTCGCGCCTACGACAAAAACTGCGAATCAGGAAAGAAAATGGATCCGATCGAAGCCCTCGGTCTCAGCACCGAGCGCCCGCTCGCCCTCTCCGCCAAAGTTGCAAGCATCCCCTGCTTCGCCTCCCTAGGCGACGTTCAACAGATGGTCGGTGACCCCGATGCCGAACGGATGCTCCGAGAAATCCAAGGTATGGCCGCCCAAGAAGGCTCCGCGGTGCGCCAAATCCAAATGGCCAACAACACCGCCCTCGACGCCATTTCCGCTCTCAAAACCAACCTCGGCAAATACACACCGAAAAACGATTACGGCGACCACCCATTCGGGCGAGGATTCAAACAAATCGCACAAATCATCGCCACCTCACCCCAAACCCGAGTCATCTATTTCAGCGTCGGTGGATTCGACACCCACGCTAAACAAAAAGACGCCCAAGAAAAACTCCTCAAAGGATTCAGTGACGCCATGGCAGCTTTCCAAGCAGAACTAGAAGCAATCGGCAAAGCCGACAAAGTCGTCACCATCGCGTTCTCCGAATTCGGTCGCCGATCATATGAAAACGGATCCGAAGGAACCGACCACGGTAAGGCCGCACCGATGTTCGTCATCGGCAAAAATGTCAAAGGCGGGTTCCATGGCCCCAAACCCGACCTCACCAACCTCAATGACGGTGACCTTCAATTCAAAATCGACTTCCGGCAGGTCTACGCAACCGCCCTCGACAACTGGATGGGCAACGACTCTAAAGTCGTCCTAGGCGGTCAATTCCAATCCCTCGACGTACTTAAATAGAGTCTTTCTAGACAAATTGAAACCGGATTCATCTCAGATGAATCCGGTTCATTTTTTGTGCGTTCGGCCCAAGGCCAAGCCCTCCTCGGCTACGCCTCGTCTGCCCCGAAACGCAAACCTCACCCAAACACACTCTCAAAAGCCGCAACAACCACCGGCTTGACTTCCTCAATCCCAACCTCACGTCCCACTTCGGCACTCAAACTCGTCACCCCGTGCCCAACAACCCCACATGGAACGATCAGATCAAAAACTCTTAGATCGTTGTCGCAATTTATTGCGATCCCGTGCAGATTCACCCACTTCTTCACCTTCACTCCAATCGCCGCAATCTTCTTGTCCCCCACCCAAGCCCCCGTATTCACATCGGCCTTTCGTCCAGCCGAAACCCCAAACTCCCGACTAGTCAAAATCATTGTCTCCTCCAAATCCCGCATCCAACGATGCAAATCCTGACCGTGTTGCTTAATATCAAAAATAGGATAAATCACAAGCTGACCAGGCCCGTGATAGGTCACATCACCACCCCGATCTGTTTTGATAACATCAATCCCCCGCGCTGCATATCCAGCCTGATCCAACAGCAAATTCACTTCATGAAAGTTCGCTCCCAGCGTCAAAACCGGATCATGTTCAACAAAAACCAGCGTATCTGCCGCGCCCGCCATCACCTCTGCATGAATCTCTAATTGCCGTTCCCAAGCCGCCTCGTAACCCAAGCGGCCTAAATCGACAATTCGCACTACTCAGACTCCAAAGTCGGGTTCAAAACAACAAATACTTGTTGACCGTCGACCGGACGAGCCATCTCAGCCAATTCAATATCGCCTTCCTTTAATGCATCAGCTACTTCTTTGCTCACTGCAATCCCGCCAACCGGAGCCACCGCCTCAATGTGAGCCGCAATATCAATAACCTCATTAAACGGTGCATCTGCCAAATTCGCTTCGGTATGGCCCGAATGGATTCCAATACGCAACCGGAACGGAATATCAAGTCGATTCCGCCGCATATTGAACTTAGGCATCTTTGTCAAAATCTCGCGTGC
Organism: Fimbriimonadaceae bacterium; assembly: GCA_046154445.1. Lineage (GTDB taxonomy): Bacteria > Armatimonadota > Fimbriimonadia > Fimbriimonadales > Fimbriimonadaceae > UphvI-Ar2. The sequence goes on from JBJXDW010000087.1 coordinate 6,601, forward strand.
TGCCAGCACGGCCAAGTTTGGCTGCTGGAACCGCACAACCGCACCATCCCCAGCCGTCGAAAATACATGCCCCCCATGAGTCCGGCAAATCTCATCAACCATATTCTGATACTCGCGAAAACTCCACTCAATCTTCAACGGATCAGCATTACCCTTCATCATTGTTGACTTCGCCACATCCACAACCATAACCGTTGTCGCCTGTTGTCCTAAACCAAGACGCCACTGAATCTGAATCTGCTCTGCAAGTAGTGTCGGTAAATCGTCAGTCCGCAGACGCTGTTGTCGATAATTTCGATCTTCAATCAATGCCCCATATCCTGTCAAAGCACCGAAGAACAAAATGAAAAAGATATCCTGAGTAATCGTGATTGGATTCAACTGACCTAAAGCATAAGCTGGCCCGTAGTTTCCAAGCGGGAACCAATAAGCACACCAAATGCCAACAATCAGCGATGTTACCGAGCTCATCGAACGACCAGGTCGTCCCGCCACAAAGCCTGAAACCAGTCCCGTACCAATCTTGATGAGAAAAAGTCCGAATGCCAAAAATAGGAGCGGGAGTGGCATCGAGAAATCAAGAGTAGGAATCCGACCGGTAACCCGGCTGTAACTTCCAAAAACAATCACCTCAAGCATGCCAATCGCAATCCCGGCAAAAAGGACATTCAAATAAAATGTCTTCGAAGTACGCAATCGGTCAATCCAGCGCATTCGACCCGATTGTTTCCAAGATTCGATCTGAGCCAATCGGTGATCAACCATAAATAAGCGATCAAGGAGCTCTTGACGCGAAACCTCTACTTCCTCACGGGAAGCCTGGCGATAATTGGAGTAGCTCCCGATTAATGTTAAGACAATCGCAAACAAAAAATAAAGCAGTGCCAAAAACACGGCTCCTAAGAATAATCCCGTTGAAGCTGGAACACCATCGGTCTCGACCGACCTCCAACCTTGCGGACCAATAATAAATGCCATAAATGCAAGCCATCCCAAAAACTCGATGAAGGTAGCGACAATAACATAGCGCGTCTGCGCGTGTCGATAATAACAGACTCCCTGTAAGACGTATCCCAAAACAACAATCGAACCAACCAAGGCACCAGCAGCCCCCGTATAAACGAAATTCTGTCCTATCCCCCATGCCACTCGAAAAATCGTCAGAATGACCAAAACTGCAAATTTTGCCAGCAGAGTTCCTCCCAAACAAATCCAAGGACGTGCCGTCAACTCTGTAAAAGTACGTCGAACCGTTGCTGCAACCACCGAAATTGAATTGCGCACCGCCCGAGCCCCAACTTCCAAAAATGATTCTTGCTCAACTGGTGCCCGCATCGCCGCTAAAAAACTACGCACAAACTCTTCATCAATCCCAAATTCTTCGGCTAACTGAGCCGTCGGACGAGTCATTCCGCTCGGATTTGCTCGAACATATGCGGCAAAGGCAGCCCAATCCGCCGCGGGGCGTTCGCCCGCCGCTTCCGTCATCGCCGGAGTAATGATGTTCGACAAAAACCTTTCCTCGTCCAATGTACCAAAACCTGCCGTGTCTCCACAAGAAAAACCCCGCGCACTTGTTTAAACGTGCCCGGGGCTTTATGGTTTGTAGAATAAGTCCCTTGACTTAACTCTCTGGGGTTTCTTCAGTCTTTTTCTTAGCCGCCGGTTTTTTGGCTGCTGGCTTCTTTGCAGCCGGTTTCTTCGCCGGAGCCGCCGCTACTTCTTCCGTTACAACTTCCTCCGCTTGAGCAGGGGCTGATTTCTTAGCCGGAGCCTTCTTAGCGGGTGCCGCAACTGCCTTCACTTCAGCCTTAGCCGTAGTTTTCTTCTTTCCGCCTGCTTTTTTATCAGCAATAGCTTCCTTGATCAATTCTTTAACGCGTTTCTCTTTGCGATTGCGGCGATTCCGCATTTCTTTATTTCGAACTCTCATAAATCTCCGTCCGTCTGGTCTAGCTCCACATTCTACCAACTCAAGCAAACTAACCTAAAGGGACCGAATCGAATCCAAGTCTTTCTGCGAGGGAACCGCCACCCCAATATGCTGAACAACCTTCGCTCCCATCTCCGCCGCAAGCCCAAAAATCTCCGCACTAAAACCACTTCGAGTGAGTCCCATCCCCACCGTCGCCAAAACCGTATCCCCCGCTCCCGCAACGTCATATGCCTCAACCTCTGGAGCCGCAATTTCAAATGTTGAATCCTTAGAGCAAGCCACCATACCCCCTTCACCTAACGTAATCAACACCGCTTTTGAACCCGTAACCTTTAAAAGCTCGCTCCCAAATCCCGCCGCCATCATTCGATCTTTAGGTTTATCTCCAAGAACACCACCAACCTCGGCCCGGTTCAAACTCACCAAATCGGCACCCCCAAAATATCTCGCAGATTCAGGCTTCGCGTTCGCCAAAACCGGCACACCTTTCTGACTTGCTCGTTCCAAAAACCGCGCAACAAATCCCGCCGTTAACAAACCTTTACGGTAATCACTCATCAAAACGACGTCCGCGGTCTCAAGCCAACCACTCCAATCACGCAACAAACTCTCCGCCGCTTCATCCGAAATTGGCGTCGTGTCCTCTTCGTCAATCCGCAAGACCTGATGAGAGTGGTTAGCCATCACCCGCGTTTTTCGCGTCGTTACCCGCGCCGGATCCGCAACCAAATCCCCTTTCATTCCCGCTGCAGCATCAATACCCCGATTCAAAAGTATCCCACCATCATCCGCACCCACAATCCCCAAAACCACAGCCTCACCCCCCAAAGCCGCAATGTTCTTCGCCACATTCGCTGCCCCTCCTGGCACCCACCGAGAACTTGTTTTCTTCACCACCATCACAGGAGCTTCCGGTGAAATCCGTTCGACCGAACCCACAATGTATTCATCCAACATCACGTCGCCAATAACAACCGCCCGCAAGCCCGCAAAAGAATCAAGCAACTCGGAATAACTCATCAAACGTGTCCCGATTTTGCGTCAAGCTCTTCACGATGCTTGATCGCCGCGTCAAACAAGTCGGTCTTCTGTTCACGTGCAAACGTTCCTAAAACAATATCCCAGGCCTTCGAAACGTGAATTTGTAAAGTCTCCAAGAACGCCTTCCCAGACTCAGAGCTCGGATCAACTTCAACAAGCATATGTTGCTCAATTGCCTTCTCCAAAAACTTGGCTAACTCAACATCTTTGCCTTTCCCCTTGCCAGCCGGATAGATCTCGTAAAGTGCCGACATCATAATCGGAGCTTTTTCAGTCGGTGGGGCCGAAAAAGTCGTTTCCGCAACCTTAATCGCGCCAATAACATCCCCCTGCATCGCCATAACCCGGGCAAGTTGCAAGCTATCATTCACCCTTCGATCTTCAACTCGTGCCGCTTTCACCGCCCTTTCATAAAGCAATCGTGCCGACTCTAGATCACCCGACTGTCGAAACAAATCGCCAAATCGCCAAGCTGAAGCATCCGGGACGGAACCTATATCAACATGATCGGTAACGCTCTTAACTTCCTTGGCAATCATCTCCTTCATTTGGTCTTCCGTGATCTCATGATTCCGGACTCGCTTACCCAGTACATCATAAGATTGCGCAATATTCCTCTGAACAACTTCTGCGTCAATTGTCGTCGCGCCCACAATATTATTCGGATCCGGCAGCTGCGCAAAATGACACCCCCCAAGTGAAAGAAGTACAACTGAACAAATACTAAGCCAGCGCCAACTCATACCGCTCCTCTCCAAACAACAAATCACGATAAACCTCACTACCACAAAAGGTCAGCACCGATTTACCCACAAAACTCCATCCATGATACGGAGAATTCTTTCCCTGCGAAAAAGTTCGCGTCGCATCAAAAACCCATTCCAAATTTGGATCAATCAAAACCAACTGAGCCATCGGTGTCCTGCCGGGAATCAAACTACCCGCATCGAGCCCTAATATTTCCGCCGGCGCCGTACTCATCTTCCGAATCGTCTCAAGTGGACTCAAAACATTCTTCGCCGTCACATGAGTCAAAATCACACCCAAAGCGGATTCCAAAGTCGACATCCCCATCGGCGCATCCTCAAAGGGAACCTCCACCTCAAATGGAGCATAAGGCGAATGGTCGCTCGCAATCGCATCAATCGTCCCATCTGCCAACCCCTGCATCAAAATATCAATATCAACTTCGGTTCTCAGTGGAGGCGTCGTCTTAAACATCGGGTCAAACTCACCGACATGCTCATCCGTCAAAGTCAAGTGTGGGGGACAAACTTCGCAGGTCACCGGCGCACCCAAGTACTTAAACTGCCGAACCATCTCAACCCCTCCCCAAGTGCTCAAGCGCATAAAGTGAACCCGGCATCCTGTATTCAGTGCCAACACCCCATTCCGCATGATCATGATCTCCTCCGCACTGCGCGGGATCCCAGGCAAACCAAGCATCGCACTTGTCGGTCCATCATTCATGCAACCACCTTCACTCAAAGTGCGATCTTCTGAGTGAACCATGATCGGCAAATCAAGCTGCAAGCAAAACTCCATTGCCCGCATCATAACACTGGCATCTTGAACCGGCCCACCTTCATCACTAACCGCAGCAACCCCCGCCATTTTAAGAGCCGCTAAATCACCAAGTTCCTTTCCAAGCTGACCTTTCGTCAGAGCTCCAATTGGTTGAACAAATATCCCACCCGCTTCCGGGCTAGATGCCTTGTCCAAAATGAAGTCAACTAAGCTCGGTGAATCAAGCGGAGGACTCGTATTCGGCATGCAACAGATCGTCGTAAAGCCACCCGCCGCCGCCGCCTGAGTTCCACTTTTAATGGTTTCCCGACGTTCCTCACCAGGTTCGCGCAAATGCGCATGCAAATCAACTAAACCCGGCGCAATCCAAAGCCCCGAACAATCATAAAGCTCGTCGTATTCCCCAATCTCGACATCCTCACCCAGATCAACAACCTGGCCATCCTCAACAATCACCGAACCTATAACATCCAATTCCTGCGAAGGATCCAATATCCGACCATTCTTAAAAACCGTTCTCATCAGTTCACGCCCTCCCCATCAAAAATCCACTTCAAAACCGCCGTTCTCACAAATACACCGTTCTCAACTTGCTCCGAAATCACACTCTTCGGGCCGTCCGCAGTCATATCGTCAACCTCAACCCCGCGATTCATCGGCCCCGGATGCATCACAATCGCATCCTCCTTCGCCCATTTCAATGTCGCCCGATTCACTTGATAAAGTCGGCGAAACTCACCAATCGAACTCAAACGACCATCCGTCATGCGCTCTTTCTGTAACCGCAAACACATCACGATATCCGCCCCCGATATCCCCTGTCGCAAATCATAATGAACTTCTCCCGGCAACATCCCCATCGAACTCGGCATCAATGTCCGCGGACCAACAAACCGTACCTCGCTTCCCATCTTCGATAGAAGCCATGCGTTGCTTCGGGCAACCCGACTATGCATCACATCGCCAACAATCGCGATCTTCAGCCCATCTAATCGGCCCTTCCTCTCCAAAATTGTTAAAGCATCACCCAATGCCTGAGTCGGGTGCTCATGCTGGCCATCCCCTGCGTTAATCAAAGCCCCACCAAAATAGCCCTGCCCCAATTGCGCACTCCCGCTCGACCGATGTCGCATCACAACCGCCTCAAGTCGCTCATGCTTCAAAGTCAAAATCGTATCTTTCAGGCTTTCGCCTTTATTCATCGAACTCCCCGAACCACCAAAATTCACAATCCGATAATCCAAATAGTTACAAGCCTGCTCAAAACTCACCCGAGTTCGGGTCGAATTTTCAAAAAACAGCAAGCCAATCGTGCGCCGCTTTCCAGCACTTATTTTTCGATCATGAAGAACATCATCCTTCAGCTTCACTGCCAAGTCGATCAGCTCGCGAATCTGTTCCGGCTCCATATGCCGAATCGCGATCAAACTTCGGCTCATCGCAATGCCCCCATTTCAGCTTCATTCATCAACATCACGCTATCCTCGCCATCAAAATCATTCAATTTCACCGTGATAAAGTCGCTTCTCAAGGTCTCAACTTTTCGACCAACATAATCCGCCTGGATCGGCAACTCTCGGTGCCCCCGATCAATCAATGTCGCAAACTGAACAACCTTCGGTCGGCCTTGCTGCATAATCCCCTCCAACGCTGCGCGAACCGTCCGCCCCGTAAACAAAACTTCATCCACCAAAACAACCCGACGATCGTTGATTTGAAACGGAATTTCTGTTCCGTCCGCCCCAACATCAACCTTCAAATCGTCACGATAAGGTCGTACATCTAATTTTCCACAAGGAATCGTCACACCTTCCACTTGTGTCATCAAAAAGGCTAAATGCTTCGCAACCGGATAACCGCGACGCAAAATTCCGACCACAACTAGCTCCTCGGCCCCGCCGTTCCCATCCAATATCTCGTGCGCTAATCGGGAAAGCGTCCGCCGCATCCCCGCCGCATCCAGCAAAACCTCTGGCATTGGACTCATTATGACGCCAATTAGTAATCCCACAGGCCCATTAATCGTTTCATCCCATAAGCACCGGAACTGAGGGCAATCATCCTCCGGTATCTAATGGAAACAGGGCAAACAACAAACTCTACCAAGGAGCAAAAAATGGGCAACATCTTCCAATTCGCAGTAAAAATTTTAACAACCACGGCAAAGCTCATCGTCGCCGCTCTGACGGTTGCTCCGGCCCCAGTTGTCCAACCCAAGCCAGTCCAAGTCGCCGCAAAACCCACTCAAATCCGTATGGTAACCGTCGAGTGCCCGACCAATGATCGGTGCTTCGAAACAAGCGAAGGAAAAGTCTTCATATTTCGCGATGCCCGTTCAATCCTTCCTTAAACAATCAATTTGAACTAGGAAGCGGATTCAATGGGTGCCCCAGCACCTTTTCCGTCGTCTTAAAGTGCGTCTTCGCAACCTGTCGCAAAACTTCTTCACCCCGCTGACTCACCAAATTGCGCGCCAACTGGTCAACCCCCGGCCCCGCACCTTTAAGCAAAGGAACGCCCAAATCATCCCCCAAACGCTCCAGAGCACGCAAAAACGCAGCCCGAGCCAAAACGCTCGCTGCTGCAACCGCCAAATCACTCTCGGCCCGAACTCGGCTCTCCAACTGAACATCCATCCCCTTCGCCTTCAATACCCGTATCAACCCCGCCGGGTTCGCAAACTGATCACTAATAACCTCTTTAGTATCAACCCCTTCCATCGCTAAAACATTCTCGATCGCCTTCGCATGACCCCATTCAAGCATCCGGTTTAAATTCTTCATCTTCGCATGCATTTCGTTGTACCGCTCCGGCCCAACCGCGATCACACTACAAGGGCAGTGCTCTTTGATCACCCCAGCGAGAGCCAACGCCTTCTTGTCCGTCAGCTTTTTAGAATCCATCACCCCATCTAACAAAGCCTCATGCCAAGGCGCAACATAGCAAGCCGCAATCACAAGCGGACCAAAATAATCCCCCTTACCACTCTCATCCACCCCAATCCGACCAACCAAACTCATCGCTCTGCATTATCCCCCATCCTTCCCTCTTTCAAAAAGGTTGAGGGGAAAGGTCTCTTCTATATTCCTCAATACACCTTCCTAACAGGACAGAAGTGAACTAGCATTCAAGTTACTGAGATCGCCGCTTGCTTTCTGCAAACTTTTCAGGGCCTCAAACAAATAATTCGCCTCTGCCGTAAAATGAACAACGATGGCAAAAATCCGAGAACCCTTTAACGCCATTTCCCACCTGATCGGTGCCATCTTCATCGGAATCGGCACGCTGATCCTCATTTTCGGAGCCATCCCCAACCCCATCGCCATTATTTCATACATTATTTTCGGCCTCGGAGGGATCTTCATGTTCACCTCCAGCACCCTCTACCATTGGCTCAAACTCGAACACCAATGGCTCCAACGGATGGATCACAGCGCGATCTACGTCATGATCGCCGGCTCTTACACCCCCATCTGCCTGCTCGCCCTCCCCAAACCCGAAGGCTACATTGTTCTCGCGCTTCAGTGGACACTCGCCATGTTTGGAGTCATCGTCGCCGCCACTCGCGAAAAGACTCCCACATGGCTCCGCCTCACCCTCTATCTCGGTATGGGCTGGATGCTCGTCGCCGTGTTTGGCCCATTTGTCAAAGTAGTGCCCTCCGCCGCAATCGCTTGGGTCACCGCTGGCGGACTCTCATACACCGTCGGAGCAATTGTCTACGGAACAAAACGACCCAAACTCTGGCCCGGCAAATTCTCGTACCACGAACTCTGGCATCTCTTTGTACTGGGTGGTGCCGGATGCCACTTCGCCACTATGCTCTACCTTGCCCACTAACGGTCCTGTCCATTTTTGAACCTGAAACGATAAATTTTGGGACTCAGCAACTTTTATTGAAACATTATCTGCCTCTCGTTTCTTACCCTCACATGGAAACGAAAAAAAGAATCCTCGCCGCAGTAATCGCAGTCCCCGTTCTCGCTCTTGGATGGGCCGCATTCCGACCCGAACTCCTCTTCGTCAACAAGACTGTTAACGAAAAACTTCCCGCAACATCAAGCGAAACAACCAAAATCCTTGCAAGCGGAATGTTCGCCAGCCAAGCCCACGAAACCAAAGGCACCGCTCAACTCGTCAGCGTCGGCGGAAAGACATTCGTTCAACTAAAAGACTTCCACACTTCAAACGGCCCCGACGTCCACATCTACCTCGTCAAAGGAACTCAAGGAACCCCCGACGAAGTCAACAAAAACGGATTCATCGACCTCGGTACCATCAAAGGCAACATCGGTGACCAAAACTACGAAGTCCCCGCCGGAACAAACCTCGACGAATACAAAGCCGTCAGCGTCTGGTGCAAAAGGTTCTTTGTCGGATTCGGAGGCGCACCCCTGACTCCGGAAAAAATGGCCGAAGTCAAACAAACGAGCCAAACAAATCAAGGTTCATTCCAACTCATCGGACTGTCCGCCCCCATCGTCGTCACCTACGGAAAAGCCCAAGGGAACTCAATGTTCTCCGGCAAATCATCAATCATCGAAGAAAAAGATAAACGCTACGTCGAATCGAACTTCACCAAAGTCCCAACCGGAAATTTTGAACTCCGACTAGTCAAAAAGGAAACACTAAGCATCGGTGCATTCCCCGCTGGAGCCGTCTACGAAAAACTCGGCGCACTCAAGAAAGGCAAAAACCGAGTGTCGATCTCTAAATCGCTCGACGCCTGGCTCTACCGTTCAGTCGCCGTCGTAGACACGAAAACTGGAAAAATCACAAGTTTTGTCCTTCTCCGCTCCGAACAAGAGCAAAAGAAGTCCGCTGAATTCTCAGCCCTGACAATTATCTAAATCGCAACTCCCGCGTCCCTCAAGCCAATTTGAACCTAAATGGTCAAGCTCGGCCCAAAGTACGCCCCGATCAAAACAAAATCAACTTACAGGAAAAAACAATGAAAACAATCAACACAATGATCATCGCTTCGGCCATCTTGGCCTCCGTCTCATACGCAACTGCTAACGTTGTGCCCCAAGATGCATTGAACCACGGTCAAGACAAAATGGCCATGGGACAAATGCAAATGATGGATCTCGGTAAAACCGGAACCTTCAAGGGTGTCGAAGTTAACGCTGGTTCAGCATCGCTCTACAAGATGAATAACAAGTACCACCTTAAGTGGAGCAATGATTTCAAAATCCCCGGCACACCTGCGCCAAGCTGGCAAATCGTTGATGCAAAAGGCAATGTCTATCTCCTTAACCAACTCAAGTTAGCCGGAGATAAGCAAAACCGAGACATCATCATCCCCAGCTACATCAAATCAGTCGCCAAAATCCAAATCTGGTGCTCATTCGCTGAAGTCAACCTCGGAGAAGCGAGCTTCAAAAAGGCGATCAATATCAACTAAGAAGGTCTGGGTGGGAATAAACTATTCCCACCCACTTCCAACAAGGGAAACACGAACATGAACGCCGCCACCCAAAAACCAACCGTCAGCGACGTACTCCAACGTGAACTTGATCTCCTCTACCGAGTCGCCCGTCGACTCACCGGCAACGATCCCGACGCCGAAGACCTTGTCAGCCAAACCATCGAAATTGCCTTCAAAAACTGGGATAAATTCGACGGTCAGCATCCCAAAAGCTGGCTCATCACCATTCTCCGAAACGAATTCTATCAGTCACTCCGCAAGTCGAAGCGACGAGCAGAAACAACGTTCGAGGAATCTCACGAGCCAATCGAAGAAGATTTCTGGCAAGAAATTGATCGAAAACTCCAAGTCGATAAAATTCTCGAAGCCGTCGATTCCCTTCCAGATGACTACCGAGAAGTGATCACTCTATGCGACATTGAAGAACTCACATACGACGAGGCTGCTACCATCCTCAAAATCCCCATCGGCACAATCAAAAGTCGCCTCTTCCGCGGTCGCAAACAAGTCCGCTCAATTCTCATCGCACTCAACCCCCAATAAGGAAAACATAATGGCAAAACACAACGACCTCAACGCCCCGCCTTGCAAAAATATGGAGGCCCTCCTCCAACAAGTCGCCGACGGTTCCGCCACCGGAATCAAAAAGTTCTATGCAATCGCCCACGCATCACAATGCAACCGATGCGGCAGCTTTCTTCAAAGATTAAAAATTACACTTGAAGTCCTCCGAGAATCAAAGAACCGATCTGGATCTGCCCCCAAAGAATCACTCGAAAGACTCAAAGCCAAAATCAAGATACTAGAAGACTCCAACTAGGCCGTAGAAGAACATCGTGCCCCCAAAACTCACACACGTGCACCTCAAAGTCAACGACATATCGACCGTCGTACCCTTCTACCAACAAGTCTTCGATATGAAAACCACCGAAGATCTCGGCACATTTGTCTTCCTCAGCAACGACGAAACCCACCACATCCTCGCCCTCCAAGAAACAGCTAATCCATTTCCCAATCCCCAAAAGCTCTACCACATCGCCTTCGAGGTCGAATCAGAAAATGACTTCAACTCCTTTGCCCACAAGCTAACAAACCATAACATTCCCTACCAAGCCGTCGATCACGGCATATCCTGGGCAATCTATTTCAATGACCCCGAAGAAAACGGTCTCGAGATCTTCCTCGACCGGCGGAACGCTCCCGGTGGCATAAAAAAATGGGATGGAGTGACAAAATGCCTTTCCATCCCACCAAATAGCTAAGAAAGCTTACCGAACTGCGCCCTTACGAGCCTTCTTCTTCCCGCGAACCTTCACCGCATTGCCAACCCAACTCGGTTTCCCAACTGGTTTGCCACCATTGCGGTGCCGCGCTTTCTTCGGAGTCGCCGCCCCATCTGAATTCAAAACCGGACCCTTACGGTGCTTCTTTTTCGAACGATCCGAAGGATCGCGCGTCAAATCTTGCGCCGATGGAACATCCGAATCCGAAATCACAATCGGCTTCACATCGACCTTGTTAAACTGCGTGCGACCAGACTTCGGCTTATCAAAACGCGGTCGATCATCACGAGGCTTTTCAAACCGGGGACGTTCATCACGCTTCTTATCAAACTTCGGCCGATCATATTGCGGACGGTCATTCTGATTCCGATCTTCGCGCGAGCGATCATATTGCGGACGATCGTTCTGATTTCGATCATCACGCGACCGATCATAATGCGGTCGATCAAATTGGGGTCGATCTTCCCGTGACCGATCATAAACCGGTCGATCATTGCTCTGGGACCAGTCATCACGCTGATTCTCAAATCGCGGCTGAACACTCTCCCGCTGCGTAATCTTTACTTTGCGAAGACGATCATCTATCATCTCGGGTTGTCGGTCATCGTTCCGCGCCGGACGCCGATCATCAAATTGATCCGGACTCACCGAAGTCGGCTTTCGCGAAGGATAATTCCCGCTATCGCGATATCCTGGCTTTGGTTTCCGAATCTGACCGCCCACAAGCATCTCTTCGCCCATCAATCGCTCAATGTTTCGAATCAAACGTTTCTGCCCCGGCAAAGCCAGAGTGATCGCGCGACCCTTCGATCCAGCCCGGCCCGTTCGACCAATCCGGTGAATATAGTCTTCCGAGTGCTCCGGAACATCAAAATTGACAACCACGGAAATATCCTTCACGTCAATACCACGCGCCGCAATGTCCGTCGCAACCAAAACGCGATAACGACCATCCTTAAACCCACCTAACGCTTCACGTCGCTGCGCCAACGTCCGGTCCGAGTGAATCTCCGCTGACTTATGACCTTCTTCGCGCAACGCCTTCGAGAGTTTTCGCGCCCCATGCCGAGTTCGTGAGAACACCAAGAACGTCCCTGGAGCTTCTTCCAAGATTTCGTTCAATTTATCAAACTTCTCTTCATGGCGCAAATAAACCAATTCTTGAGAAACCAATTCGCTCGCTGTCCCCTGTGGAGCAACCTCAACGCGCTGAGGCGAATCTAAGAACTCCATTGCCAAATCTTCAATCCCGCGAGGCATCGTCGCCGAAAAGAGCAAAGTTTGTCGCGGTGTTGGGCATTGACTTAAAATCAAGCGAATATCTGGCGCAAAACCCATATCCAACATCCGGTCAGCTTCATCCAAAACTGTAATCCGGATCCGTCGAAGATTAAACGTCCCTTGTCGCAGGTGATCCATCAATCGACCCGGAGTTGCAACCACCACATCGTGCGGTCGTCGCAGTTCACCAATCTGGCGGCCCATGTTCGCACCACCAACCACCAAAACTGATCGAATGCCTAAAATCTCAAGCGACTCTGCAATCTGTTGAGCCAATTCGCGAGTCGGGGCCAAAACCAACCCAACTTCGCCTCGCTCCAATCGCTCCGCCATCGGCAAACCAAAGGCAAGTGTTTTTCCGGTTCCAGTCTGTGCCAAACCGATGACATCATGTCCCGCCAATGCCAGCGGAATTGCACCAGCTTGAATCGGGGTCGGTTCAACAATTGACTGGCGTTGTAACCTGTTGACGAAGTTTTCACTGACGCCAAGCGCCAAAAATCCTGTTTCTGTTATATTCATTTGAATCCACGGCGCGCAAAGAGATTACGCCGCGCGCACGGCTTATTGCTTGCTGTCTTCCATGTTCAATCATCAAAAGCAACGATCGGGATTGAACCGGCGCAAGCCCATCTAACACAGTCCGTGAGATTCTCGCGCAAGGGGAAACTAAGTCGACCAACTCCAATCAGACATCTGGAGAATGGTGGGCCCAGCTGGATTCGAACCAGCGACCTCACCCTTATCAGGGGTGCGCTCTAACCAACTGAGCTATGGGCCCGCTCAGAGGTCAAAATAATACCACTCCCATAAGTATCCCCACAACCAAGGACCCGCAATGACCCTAACGCCAAGGTTTAATCTCATCGCTCTTGAACGTGACCGCTTTACCTTCCTTGTCCAAGAAACTAATTACGGAATCATCAATTTTGAACTCAGCACTCCACCCCCCAAAGTCTTCGGCATCTCGCGCTCTATAAATATATGGGATCTCATAGCCATCTTGTCCTCCTTTCACCCATAATCTTCGACCTGCGACTTTGAATTCTGCACCGACACTGTATAGGTCGTCAAAGGACATGTAATAAAGTTCGTTATCAGAAATTACGTACCAGCCACCAATTGAGTCGAATATACGATAGTCTCCTTTTTGTTTTTCAAACCGCTCAATCCCAACCCCCAACCAACTCTGATTCTCAATATATTCCCACGGCAGATAGATCGCCAAAAACAGAACGATCCACGCCACCCGCTTGGGCCAACTCATATACTTAATCCAATTAAAAACTCCTTCACAAAACCGCTTAAAACTAGCTAAGAAGCTCTTTTTCACCCCTAAATTGTACTATTTCCCGACCTTATTTCCCAATATCCTCGGCCTAACAAACAGCTTATACATCAATCCCGGTACCGAATCACCATAACTCATAGCAAATCGTGGCAACAAACACGGATCATCCTTCAAAGAAACGTACCGTTTCTCAACCGTAAACCCAATCCGATATCCCGCTTCCTTAATTGCCGTCGAAGTCTCCGCCGAATAATGACCATAAGGCAGACAAAACGTCTTCGGGTTCAACCCCTCCGCCACCAACCGCTCGTGACACCGATGAATCTCCTCAACCTGACTTTCAAAATCCAACTTCCCAAAACTCGCATGCGTCGCCGTATGGTTCCCAATCTCCATCCCCCGCTTCTGCGCTTCTCTCAAATCGTCCCAATTCGCCAAACTCTCCCCCTGTCCGCCCTCCCAATCTGCCGTCTGCCCCACCCGATCACTCACCGCATAAATCGTCGCCGGAACCTTCAACCGCTCCAAAACGGGCAGACCATTCGCCAACATCGAGCTAAATGCGTCATCAAATGTCAAAGAAATCGCCCGATCAACCCCCACATCAAAAATCCGCGCCGCTGGCAAAATCCCATAACTTCGCCGCTGAAAGAACTCAATATGCTTACGCAATGTCTCTGGCGCAATATTGATCCATCGCCCTTCTGCCGACTCTAATCCGACCTTATGATAACAAAGCACCGCCCGCATCAAACCCAATCATATCCCCCATTCCACTCCACGCGTGACTTTCAACAAAACTAAAACGTCCAAAATCTAGACCGATAACCGTGACAACCCGAGCTATCGCCCGCTATACTGGGCATGACCCGAGTCGGGTCACGATTCTAAAGGACACTTGATGATGCGATTGATTCTGAGAGCAATTCCCGCCGTCAGCGTTTTGGCAGTAGCTGCATTCGCCAACGCCGACATAACCGGACCGACACCACTCGCATGGCGATGGGCCGAATCGGCCAAAGTCTCCCCCAGCGGAGCCCCCCAGTTTCATGGCGATGACGTCGTCGTTGCCGTTGGCGGACGAATCTATAGCCTCAACAAAGCCACCGGCAACATGAACTGGCGATTCCCCGCTGGCGAAAGCATCGCCGGAAGCTTTGATAATGGATGCACAATTGCTGGCGAATTAGTAATCGCTGGTGCGGACGAAAAATCAGTCTACGCAGTTGATGTAAACACTGGTCAGCTCAAATGGCAATACGTTTCTCCCGAACCAGTCACAAGCAACGTCGCAATAACTAAGAATAACGTCGTCTTCGTCACAAACAAACAATCAATTCGTGTAATCGACATCAATACTGGCACGACGGTGGGCACTCCTTTCAAAGAAGAATCCATTATCCACGACGATGTTGCCATATTTGGCGACCAACTGATTTACACAACCCAAAGAGGAAAATTAGCCTCCTTTGACGCCAACACCGGAAAAAATAAATGGGAGCAACGGCTGAATTCCCTCAAGCCATCCGGAAACTTCACTGTCTATAACGATCGAATTTACGTCAACTCCGCCAACTATCTCATCTGTCTTCGTGCAGGATCAGGATCGGTGGTGTTCAACGAAAATGCGGGCAAAGACCTCTCCGGAAAACCTGCTGCCAATGATTCAAGCATTGCAACTCTTACATCACGAGGAGAACTGCTCCTCTACAACACATCCGGCAGAGCCATGTTTGGAAAAGGCATCGATATCGGAATCCCCCTCGGTTCGCCATCGTTTGTTGGCAACAACATCGCACTCTCAACAGCAAACGGTGCCATCAACCTAATTGACCCTAAAGCTGCCAGCATTATTTGGAGCTATGTCATCGCACCTATAACTACGACCTCTGCCAGCAACGCCGCCGGTCAAGGTGGGACAAATGGACCTGCAGGGGACGGAGATGGTGGTCCAGGTGGCGCAGGTATCGGAGGAGGAGGAAACTTACAGACTCAGCCAACCAAACCGAGAACCTACACGCTAGTTGCAGGAACACCTGCAATGAGCGGAAACTCGCTTTTTGTACTCACGCAAGATGCCAGCCTTCTCATGTTTGACAAAGACCTCGGCGTTGATCTCACGCCTCCAACTGTCGATCTCCTTTGGCCAACACCCGGCAACGAAATTGCTGGCAAGGCTCCAATGGAAATGATTTTCAAACTTGAAGACCTTGGAATCGGCATCAACCCAGATTCCGTCAAAGTCACGATCAACGGAAAAGAATACGTTCACCGAATGTCAAACGACGGTTACGTCAGTGTTCTCATCATCTCACGTGGCGCCAACGCACAAATTGCAAATGGAAGAGCGACTATCTCCGTCACAGCATCTGACTGGCTCGGCAACAAAATGCAACGAGACTTCTCAGTCAAAATCGACAACACATTGCCACCCCTCGGCAGCCCGCCAAAATCAAACACCCAACCGGGTGGAGCAGGTGGGCCCGCGGGAGGAGGCGGTCGCGGCCCTTCCGGCGGTGGTGCTACGGGCGGCGGCTAGAAACTAACGCCTCAAGCCAATAATCATGTACCCCGAGCGATTCTGGCAAGTATTCCTCGCTGCTTCGCTCAATCCTAAAAAGGCCGAAGAGTTCCTCGCAACTCTTCGGCCTTCCGATTCTGATCCAACCGAAATCTTCCTCTCGTGGCCAAAACTTACCGACACAGAACGAATCAGGATTAATGCCCCAAAACCAGGACAAGTCGAAGCCGCATTCAATTCCGGAGTCAAACTCCTCCAACCTGACGACTACCCTGAATCGCTCCGGCAAGTAAGCAATCCCCCAAAAGCTCTGTTCATCCGAGGCAAATTAGAGTGCCTGCACCAACCAAAAGTCGGAATCGTCGGTACACGGCGGGCAACAACCCAAGGCAAAGCGATCGCCCAAAAGTTCGCTGAGCATCTCGCACTGGCTGGTTGCACCATTGTGAGCGGTGGCGCTTTCGGAATAGATATCGCCGCCCACCAAGGCGCACTCGGAGTCAACAAACCAACGGTTTGCGTCCTTCCCTGCGGTGTCGATCTTGCCCAACCTCCACGTCATGCTGAATATTTTCAAAAAATGACCGAAAACGGCTGCCTCGTAAGCCCCTATGCAATCGGAACTCCAACCTCAAAAGAAAGTCTTCTCGCTCGAAATGCAATCCTCGCCGCCCTCGTAGATGCACTGCTCGTCATCGAAGCCCCCCTCCCATCCGGGTCACTCAATACCGCCACGCATGCTGGAAATTTTAACCGACCTCTCTACGTCGTTCCCGGTAGCATCTCGCTCGATAACTACAGAGGCTCCCATCAACTCATCCGCGACGGCGCAACCCTTGTCGACCACCCCGACCAAATACTCGACGATCTCCAAATCGCCGCACCTTCCATTGAAGAAACCATAACGAATCTCAACACGACTCAAGCAACAATCCTCCACCTCCTCGGCTCAGAATCAATGCCTCTCGAAACAATTTCCGCCGAAACCGGACTCTCCACCCAAGACCTCATGTCCGAACTCACCATGCTTGAGCTTGATGGTCTCGTCAAAAAACATATTGGGGGATATGCTCGTACCTAAATGAACGGTTTCTACCAAGCCCCTGGCCCACAAGGATGGGACACTTACGAAATCACATTTCAAAACGGGCAGCCAACTTTTGCCCCAACTAATCGAGAGCCGGAAGGCTACTGCATCCCGGGATTCGTCGACCTTCATATCCACGGTGCATTCGGCATCGATTTCATGAGTGCAACTGCCGATGAAATTGTAGATCTTGCGAATCTGCTCGACAAAGAGGGCTACGCCGGATTCCTGCCCACAACAATCACCGCCGACGCCGAATCTGTTCAGTCCGCGCTCAATAATCTCCCCAACCACCCCCTCATCTTCGGATTCCATCTCGAGGGCCCATTCATTTCCCCGGCGTTTCCTGGTGCCCAACCACCCGAATCTATCATCACATTCCCATCCCAACCCTCACCCTGGGATGCGATCCTATCTGATCCGCGCCTCAAACTCATCACCCTCGCCCCCGAACAACGCAACGCACTCCCCAATATCCGCAAACTCGCCGAACGTGGCGTCATCGTTTCAGCCGGACACACGAACGCAACTTTTAAAGAAATGACCGAGGCCATCGCCGCTGGGCTTAGCCACGCCACTCACACCTACAACGCAATGCGTCCCCTCCATCACCGCGAAGCCGGTGCCCTCGGCGCCGTCCTCAACACTGACTTAGTTACCGCCGAACTCATTTACGACCGCCAGCACGTCAGCAAACCCGCCGCCGAAATCCTCCTGAAAACAAAACCCAAAGACAAAGTTATCGCCGTAAGCGACTGCACCCTCGCAAAAGGAAAAAAAACAGGCGATACTTTCACCATGTGGGGGCACGAAGTGATCAAGGGCGAAAACGATGTCCGACTTGCCTCAAACAACTCACTCGCAGGCTCATGTGACACCCTCTACGATTGTTTCAAAAAAATCGCCCAGGACTTTTCTCCAAAAATTGCGGCGAGAATCTGCTGCCAAAACCCACTATCCGAACTGAAAATTAAATCCCCAACCCGATGGATCGTTCTAGACCTAAATTTGCAACTGCAATGAAACAATTTCAAACCATAATTTACTCTGCGATATCCAATTTATTCTGGTGGTCGCGGCCATGAGCAAACCCAAACTAAAGCACATTCTCTTCGGTAAACCAATCCATGAGCGTCATGCACATCACGAAAGGCTTTCCGTTCCATTTGGTCTTGCGGTTTTTGCTTCCGATGCGCTCTCAAGCGTTGCTTATGCAACCGAAGAAGTCCTTTTAATCTTAGTATTGGCTGGTAGCTTACTAGCCTACAATACGTTGCCTTGGATCGCTGTCGCCCTCTCCGTACTTCTAATCATTATCGTTTTTAGCTATTTCCAAACGATCCACTCTTACCCAGAATCGGGCGGAACCTACATTGTCAGCTCAGATAATCTCGGCCCCAAGGCTGGTCAAGTTGCTGCCGCCGCTATTCTCATCGACTATGTCCTCACGGTTGCGGTTTCCATCTCTTCCGGTGTTCAAGCAGTCGTTTCACTTGCGCCACAAATTCAACCTTATGCAGTTGCGATAGCTGTTGCTGCCGTTGGAATTCTTGGCATTATGAACCTTCGCGGGGCAAAAGAATCGGGCATCATCTTTGCAATTCCAACCTACGGCTTCGTCATAATGCTTCTAATTCTAGTTGGTGTAACTGTGTTTAGAGGCATCGGTCAACCACCTGTAACACCAAATCTCCCGCCAGGTGACGGGCATC
Source organism: Fimbriimonadaceae bacterium (assembly GCA_046154445.1). Lineage (GTDB taxonomy): Bacteria > Armatimonadota > Fimbriimonadia > Fimbriimonadales > Fimbriimonadaceae > UphvI-Ar2. The sequence goes on from JBJXDW010000087.1 coordinate 25,711, forward strand.
ACTCAATGCTTGGCATGATGGGCGTTTTCCTCATCGCCCGCGCATTCACCGCGTCCTGTACCGCTCTCACCGGAACCGAAGCCCTTGCCGACGGGGTTAAAGCATTCAAAGAACCATCACAGAAAAACGCTGGCAGAGCACTCATCATGATGGCCACGCTGCTCATCATCATGTTCTGCGGACTCTCTTGGTCCGCATGGCACTCCGGCCTCACTCCAAAACACATGGGAGAAGAAGGCTACAGAACCATCGTCGCTCAACTGGCCTTCCTGCAATTCGGCAACAGCCCCTTCACCTACGCAATAATGACCATGACGGCAGGAATCCTGTTCCTCGCTGCTAACACCGCGTTTGCTGATTTCCCCAGACTCTGCAGCTTCGTCGCCCGAGATGGTTATCTCCCTCGCCAACTCATGTCCGTTGGTGATCGACTCGTATTCCAAAACGGAATCATTGTTCTCACAGCGCTCTCAATGCTCCTCATCGTGTTATACAATGCGGACACCCACTCTCTTATCCCCCTCTATGCCCTCGGCGTCTTCATCGCATTCACCCTGTCCCAAGCCGGAATGTTTCAATTTTTCCGTAAACGCAGATGGCTCATTAAAACTCGTAACCAACTTGAAGCAGACGACGAATTTCCAACCCACACCCCGGAAGAAAGAAAGAAAGCCATCAGAAAAACATACTGGCAAGGATCAATCTCCGGATTCGGCACACTCGTCACATTCTTCGTCGGCGGCCTCCTTCTGGTAACAAAGTGGGCCGAAGGTGTCTGGCTCGTCCTCATCGCAATGGCGGTTCTCATCACCATTTTCCAACTCATAAACCGTTACTACAAAAAACTCGCCAAGCAGCTCACCGTTGATAACAGAGATGTTGTCACCGAAATCGCAGGTACAACCCTTCTTCTCATACCTCGACTTCATAAAGGCGTACTTCAAGCCATCCAATACGCCAAAGCAACCAGCCCAGACTGTCGCGCGCTCCACGTCTCGATGAACGCCAAATCAGCCGAAAAACTCAAAGACGATTGGATGAAATTTGGAGCGGAAATGCCCCTCATTATCCTTGACTCACCATACCGGTCAATCTCCGAGCCAATCATCGACTACGTCGATCAACTCATCAAAATGGACGACAAGAGAATGGTCACCGTCATCGTCCCCGAGGCCGTACCCGCCCACTGGTGGCAAGCCCTTCTCCACAATAACGCCGCCATCCAGCTCAAAATGATGCTCGGGAGAAGAAACAACGTCGTCATAACAAATGTCAGATATTTTCTTGAAGAGAAAAATCAATGATTGTTGAAGCAAGCGAAGATGTCATCACCCTTTCCGGAACTCTGAATCATCCCTTCTGGGAATCAGTACAAACCGCCATCGCACTCACCCTTAACCGACACCCATCTGGCGTAATCGTCGATTGCGCAAACATTACTAGTATCACCGAAGATGGCGCAAAAACATTCCAATATGCGATCGACTATGTCCTCGGACAAAATGCCCGAATCATTTTTGCCAGAGTCCCCGACAACGTCAAAACCATTCTTCAACAAACCCCACATGTAAAATCTCAACTGGCAACCGCTCCCAGTGTTCAAGAAGCACGCACTTCACTCGACCTCCTCCTTAAAGACGGCGATGGCAAGAAAAAACGAACGAGCGAAGAAGTAAGGTCGCGTCATATCCTCGCCGTCATCTCACCCAATGAATGCGACGACCATTTCGTTCGACAGCTTGAACAACTCGTTAGCTCCGCCCCCGCTCACCTCGTGTTCCTCCTCCCAATCGAAGTCCCGCGAGAACTTCCACTCCATGCCCCCGTTCCCGAAGAAGAGGCCAGACTCGTCACCTATGGCGAAAAAGTCAAAAGCGCATTTGCAAAAGGACAAAACCTCGCCGAAATAAGGCTCGAAAGAACTCGCGATATTCCCACCCTCATTGCCGAAGTTTCCGAAGAAATTAACGCGGAACAGGTCATCATCGCCATCCCATCTTCGGCAACCGAAAACGCTGATTCTGGAAAACTCTTTGAATCAATTCTGAGAAACGTCACGCGACCGCTGATGTTCGTTCGAGCAAATTGCGGCTCTACTGCAAACTAGCGCTAGCTTTTCGCAAACGATCCCAAACCGCTTCCCATTCCGGAGTTTCCGGCGGCTCCTCGATCAAAATCGCCTTCGGCTTCTTCAAGTCAAGTTGCTTCAATGCACCATAGAGAACTGCCCCATAGGCCCGGGGTTCCTTTGGCATCTTCACCAAAAACTCACTTCCATTCGCCGAGAAAGTCAATCCACATTCATCTTCTTGCAAGGTGCGATCTACCAATCTGACCGGCGAATTAGGCGCATAGTGTCGCCGATACATCCCTGGTGCCTTACGGATCTCACTCGGAGCCATATGACCAAGCGGCGTGCCCACCAGCGTCTGAATATCTGCCCGACTCACCGAACCTGGCCTCAATATACGTGGTGGTGACTCGGTTAAGTCTAAAACCGTACTCTCCAGCCCATATTCGCACCGACCCCCATCAATAATCATATCAATATCAATCAAAACTTCCGGATCAACATCCTCGGCCTGAGTTGGGCTTAACGCCATAAACACATTCGCACTTGGAGCCGCAATCGGGCATCCGGCTGCCGCAATAATTGCCCTCGCAACATCGTGCGCCGGCACACGAACCGCCACCGTATCCAATCCCCCAGTCGTCACCGAAGGAACCTCAGGATTCCGATGTAAAACCATCGTCAACGGCCCCGGCCAATACCGATTCGCCAATTTCCTCGCAAGCTCCGGTACATCCACCGCAACATCATCAAGCTGATCCGCCGATGCCAAGTGGATAATAAGTGGATTCTCCGCCGGTCGACCCTTAATCTCAAATACACGCCGAACCGCCGCTTCGTCCATCGCGTTGCATGCAAGGCCATAAACCGTTTCGGTCGGAATCACTACAACCCCACCCTCAAGCAGAACCTCCCCCGCCTGCTCAATAATTTCTTCTGTCGGCTGAGAAATTGTCATAACCCTACACTTCTCAGCATAGCCTTTCGCGGCGCCTCTTTGCCCAACCACCACTCAAATGCAAGGGCCCCTTGCTCAACTAGCATCGGCAACCCATCAACAATGCTCATTCCGTTAACTTTCGCGCTAGCTAAGAAAGGGCTCAACTCTCTCCCATAAGTCAGTTCAAACGCCAATCCTCCCTCTGAACCACTCCAATCCACACCCAAATCCAAACCCGACAAACTCGCACTCGTCGCATTGACTACCAAATCAAAACCCTTTGCCTCCGGTACATCCAAAACCCCCGAAATCTGGGCGCCCATCTCGCCAATCAATCGATTTCGACGCTCGGCACTACGGTTCCAAAGCCAAACCTCCATCCCCGCCCGAGCGCATCCCATAACCAAAGACCGCGCCGTACCTCCTGC
>JBJXDW010000088.1:0-7713 GCA_046154445.1 Fimbriimonadaceae bacterium
TAATATTCATGTCTAAGGGCTATGAGCCCAAGCTAACTAGAAGAGCAAAAAAAACCGGTTAAGCAGATTGGGTGGATTCGGTTTTGGTGTCAGGTAACTGGCCCCGACATTTCTTGAAATTATTGAATTGAGATTGGGATGCAATTGAATCGAACGATGAGCGGAGTATGTTCCGGATCACTCCATGATTTCCGTTGGGAAATCGTGGAGAACGTCTCTGGACTTTTGTCTTCTCCCGTTGGCGTAATTGACGATCAAGTTTTTTGTACATCTGTTTCCCAGTTTGATGGCATTGCAAGAGCGACAGTTTTAGGCTCAACTCTGGGGCTAATTGAACTTGAATCGTCGAGTCATTTTGTTGCGGTTGCCCCTTCGAAATGGGGGGCCGGGATTGCAGGATTTGGTCGGTCGTCGTTTATTTTTTCAGTTGAAGGGGAGCGGATCAATTTAGGGGTTCCGGCCGGGGTTACGAGTGTTGATATTGACTGCGTGAATTCCTTTGGAGTCGTTGGTGGATCGGTTGAAGTTCGAGGTGAGCAGTGCGGAGCAATTTGGCGCGATGGAGTTTGCGAAGTAGTTCCCTCCTTACGCGCTATCACTGCAATGAGTGATGCGAGCGAACTGTTTGGCATATTGCCCTCTGGAGCTCCGGTGCGGTTACGTGACATAGCGGAGTTTTCCGGATCCGGTCGAATTGTGGCTGCAAATATGGAAGGTGACGCATTGGTTTCTTCTCAGAATGAGATATCGATTTGGCGAAGTACGGGGGGAGTTGAAGCGGTAGCCATCCGGGGCTACGAACGCATTTCGGCAATCGATTGGTCAAATCGCGGAGTGATATTGGGCTTTGGCGTTAATGCGCGAGGACAAATTGAGCATTGGTTGTTTGATTCTAAAGTTGGCCTTAAGGTCTTGACGAATCAGGTTCTAGACAGTGATTTGCGGTTGCAGGTAGTCAGCGCAATCGGGCGGGATGGCACGATGGTCGGGATAGCACTTTCAGAATCTGACAGGCACGTTGTTCGCTTATATTAGTTTATATTGGTTGCCAAGAATTTCGGCATATTGGGTGTGGGTGATGTCGAAGGCAAAGATAGAAAGAGTTGCGGGATGTTCGGGAGTTGCTTCTTCATAAATGCATCGATCAAGGACAAGCCTTGGTTCTCCTCGGCTGGTGATGAGGCGATATTTACGTTCGAGGCGATGCGTACCCGCACTTATTTGATCAAGCAATTCTGTCCAATTAGATGAGAAATCTTCTGGATGAATGAGGGATGAAATCGGGAGGATTCCGTCAATGAAATCGGCGGGCTTATATCCAAGTGATCGGATTGAATCACTCATAAAGTAACAGTTATGTGGAGAATCGGCAGCGATTCGGAATGCGAGGACGTTACTTTTAAGTATGACCGCATTTAAATGGTCGGAAATTTCATTTTGCTTACGCAGCTGATTGACTTCTTGGTAGAGCTCACCCAATTCTTTTTGGAGAACCGATGATTGCGTTCTGGCTTGTTCTAGAACTTGGTTAGCCCGGAAATTGAGCTCTTCATTTTGCGTATGGAGAGACTCTATGTCGCGAAGTAATTGTTGCGTTTTTTCTTGAAGTTGCATGCCATTTTTTTCAACTTCTTGGCGTAACATTTCCCCTATCAATCCGGCCCGATTTGGTTGCCCGGATTGTTCCCGTAGCCTTCTCCAGTGTCCCTCGACCGTCCTGACGCTAATGCTTAGCTTGTCAGCGATTTCCTTGTCGGTGAGACCTGATGAGGCCAGTAGCAGTATTTCCTCTCCGCGACGCGCCATAGTGCTTGTCAGCTTCTTAGCATCAATTATATCTTTGCGGGCCATCGAATAATTACCAGTTTTTCCCAATGCGCATTCTTGCGTTGACGAACAGCAATAACCCAGCAATATTACGGGGGTCTCTCGTTCAAATGTAATATTAAGAGGTGATTAACTTACATTTTGGATGTGTTGATTTGTATACTGCATTAATGCGTGGTTTTCTCTCGACGGCTGTTTTGCTGAGCATTTCGTGTTCGGCGTTTGCTCGGATTGACTATACGGTACGAGTTGCACAGGGCTCGGATCACCTGGATTTTGAGATGGTGATTCCGAGTGACGGCAAGGCGGTTGAGGTTCAGATTCCGAATTGGGCACCGGGGTCTTATCGGTTGGCAAATAATCGACAGTTCATCAAGGATGTATCGGCGGTTCGATCAGGGCGGAAAGTGTCGGTCACGATGGCGGAGGATGGTTCTTGGGTTGTTGGTGGCGGTATGAGTGGCGATGTCATTTTGAAATACGCTCGGACTACGGGTTCAGTCACGAACCGGATGCATGTGACGGGACCTGCATATTATCTTTTCGTCAAAAACCGGATTCGTGAAGATTGCACGATCAAGTATGTTTTGCCGGAAAAGTGGCGGACTAGCTGCGGATTGAATGTAAAAGGAGATCGGTATGTTGCGCCGAACTACGATGTATTGGCGGACAATCCCGTGACTGTGGGTGATTACATTTCAGATTATTACGAGGTTGAGGGGAAGAAGTTTGAGATTGCTTATTTTGGCGGGGATGTGAGTAATGTTGACCGGGCAAAAGTCGTTGATTATTGCACGAAGATTTCTCAGGCTGAGTCGGCGTTTTGGGGCGGGTTGCCGTTTGATAAATATGTTTGGCATTTCACGGTCTTGAATGCGGCAGATGGCGGCTGGGGGCTTGAGCACCTAAGTAGCACGACAATTGGTTTGGCGCAAGGAGTTGGTCCGGGAACAGTTTCGGTTTTAGCGCACGAGCATTTTCATGCTTGGAATGTGAAGCGGATTCGCTCGAGTGTATTGGGGCCGTTTGATTATTCGGTTTTGCCAAAGACGGGGGCATTGTGGTTGCTTGAAGGAGTGACTGACTATTATGCTGACCTCCTGCTTTACAGAAACATCATTTTTGACGAAGAATATTTCAAGCGAAACATCATTTCGAATGTTCAGCGCACGCGGACGAATGCTCAACGATTTGAGGTGAGTCCTTATGATTCGAGTTATCGAGTTGGCGAGGCGGCGAATGGGCAGGGCAATAGTGCGGGATTCGGGGTTAATTATTACAATACGGGGTGGCTTGTTGGTTTGTGTTTGGATCTCGAAATTCGCGATAAAACAGGCGGTAAAGAGAGCTTAGATGACTTAATGTATGCGCTTTACGAGCAATGCAAGAACGACAAGCCGGGTTTTGCTGAGGGTGATGTGCGGAAGCATTTAGTTGAGATTGGCGGGGCGAGTTTGGGTGACTTTTACGACACCTGGGTGATGAAACCAGGCGAATTGCCGGTTGAAGTGCAATTAGCGAAGATTGGCTATGAGCTTCAGACGAATAATGAGAAGTTTGTCGACGCGGGCTTTGTCTATGCGTGGGGCGATGATGGCAAGATGACGGTTGTTCGTGGAACTAATGGGGCGAACTCTGGTTTTCGGCGTGGCGATGAAGTTGTTGAGATTAATGGAATTGCCCAAGGGACAACCGAAGCAGAGATGAAGACGGTTAAGGAGCAGTGGAGTAAGTTGATTGTTCCCGGTTCGAAATTAAGACTCAAATTGAAGCGCGGCGAAGAAGTTGTTGATGCGGAATCAGCAGTTACTGAGGGTTCAAGAACGAACTACGCAGTTGTGGAGCTCGGGAACGTCAGTTCTCAGATGAAGGCGATGCGCGAGAAGTGGCATTTAGGAAATTGAAGTCTTTCTTTGTCTTTGGAAATTGGAACTTGATCCCATTATTGCGGGTTATGGTTGCGTGGAATAAGTCATGGCTTTGATTGCGGCGGCACTAGTTTTGGCGGGAGCTGGGAATTCGCTTGAGGATGATCTCTGTGCGATTGCCAGACAGGCGGAGTTGCCGGGGTTGGGCGTTGCGGTGGTTACTTCGGGCGGTATGGAGTGGAGCTTTTACTATGGGGTCAAGAAGTCGGGTGAGGATTCGAAAGTGGATGGGTCTACTCGGTGGCATTTAGGAAGTTGTACGAAGGCGATGACGGCGGCGGTGGTCTGTGGTTTGGCGGAGGAAGGGAAAGTTGACTTGTCGGCTCCGCTGGCGAAGGATTTTCCGGAAGTAAAAGTGGATTCCGGATATCGTGATGTGACGCTTCGTCACTTGTTGGCGCATCAGTCGGGAATGGTGCCGAACGTGAATTGGAGTTCGTTTAAGGGCGGCTTGGCAGAGGCAAGACTTGCCGCGGTTCGGCAACTTTTAGTGACTCCGCCGGCGAGTGAGGTCGGAAAATTTACGTATTCAAATGCGGAGGTTGTGGTTGCTGGAGCGGCAGCGGAGCGGGTGATGGGCAAGTCTATTGAGAATTTGTTGACGGCAGAGTATGCGAAGATCGGGATAAGAGATTTTGGATTTGGGCCGACCCGCAAGGGCGAAACTTGGCCTCACATAGAAGGGAAGCCGGTAGCAGGGAATTATGATAATGCACCAGTTATGACGGCGGCGGGCCGGGCCAATATGACTTTGCCAGATTGGGGGAAGTGGATTTCAGAGATTTTGAAGGGGTTAGAGGGGAAAGAAACAGTTTTGCCAGAAAGTTATTTTCGTGAAATTATTAAGCCTCCACTTGGTGGGAACTATGCGATGGGATGGGTTTTGGATTCGCGACCTTGGGCAGATGGTGCTTGTTATTGGCACAACGGGAGTAACACGATGAACTATTGTGTTGTTTGGGTTGCCCCGAACAAGGATCGGGCGGTTTTAGTTGTGACGAATACTGGGGGGAGTAAGGTGGGCAAAGCGGCTGACGATTGCGTAGCGGCGGTTATCAAAAGTCTTAAATAGAAGAAGGCTCAGGGTTTGCCCTAAGCCTTCTTTGTCTTTCGGAATTGACCGTTATGCTTTTTTGCGTCGGCGAGCGGCGATGGCAGCTGCACCGGCGAGAACGAGCATTGTTGCTGGTTCTGGAACGACTTGGAGGTCGTAGGCTTGGATGCCTTGGTTTGTTGACATTGCATAGAGGCTCCATGCTCCGGAAGCATCTTGTGCAAACTTGACTTGTCCGACTCCGTTTCCGTTTGCGGTGAGTGAACCGGTTGTGTTGTTGCCTTGGGCAATAAACACTGGTGAGAGTGGATTGGCCATGTCGTAGACTTGTACTTGGCTGCTTACGGTATCAATTGTTGCAAGCAAGGAAACGCCATTGATGACAGCAAAGTCCATTGGTCTGGCTGAACCAGTGAGGAGCGTGCCGGTGCCTTGAAGTGTGCCGCCTTGCGTTACGCGTAGATTCTGTGCACCTTGTGTCCCGAAGATATCGTTGGAAGTTGCACCGAATGTGACGCCAAGTCTGAAGTCCCCTACGGAAGTTCCGGCGACGGCAACGGTTGATCCAGCAAACGCGCTGTTGACGGTATGGTAACCAGCGGTTGTGGCAGGAGAAGCAACTCCGGCAACAAATGCGAGTGAAGAACCACCGCCAAAAACGTCGAATGAGTCACCAATTCGTGCATCGGGAGCTGTTGTCGTGTAAGTGTAAACAGCAGATCCAGTTGCACCAATGGATGCGCTACCAAACTCATAGATTTTGAATAATCCGCCAGTGGCAGTTGCTAAGTTGGCGACATAGACTTTCCCGTCGGTTCCGACGCCTACTTGGTTTGCAAGGAACGTTCCGCCAGTCAATCCGGCATTGGACATTTGCCCATTTAGTGCCCCAGTGCTTGCATTAAGCAAGTTAAGATTAACTCCTCCTTGTCGGTTAACCACAACGAGTTGATTCGTAGCTTGGTCGTATGCGAATCCACGGGTTAGACTGCCTATGTCAAGTGTGGTTGAGGCTGCAACGGGAGCCACCCATCCACCGACGCCGAATCCGGCTTTTGCGGTAAGTGTCACTTGAGCTTGGGCGCCGGCGACAAGGGACAAAAGAGCGAAGACGCCAAAAGACGTCAGTTTTTTCCTTCTCATTTTAATTCTCCGAAAATTCGCTCGATAGTTCTCCAGTGAGAATGTATCGCTACATTGCGAACACTCCCAATATATCGGATTTTCTGGTCAAAGTCTACGGTATGTTTACGGGGTCTTTGTGAATGTTTCGCTACAGACGACTAGATTTGGGGGGTATAGATAGACAAGTTATGTTGAATTCGGTCTGCGCTTTGGTTCTTTTGAATTCGAAAACATCGGTTTTGCCTAATTTGAAGCACCAGATGGACACGGTCGCAAAGGGGTTCCACGGTCGGTTGGGATACCACTTAATTGACTTGCAGAGCGGTGAGGCGTTTGGGTATAGGGATTCGGAGCGCTACCCTAGTGCCAGCACGATCAAGACGGTTGTGATGGTTGAAGTGTTCAAGCAAATTGAGGAGGGGAAATTGAAGTGGGAGGATCAGCTTGAGGTGCCTCCAGTTGGAAAGCGGAATGATAGCATGTGGACGGCGCACATGTTGGAGGGTACAAAGATCAATTTGGATGGATTGACTAACCTCATGATGAATGTCAGCGACAATACGGCCACGGTCATGTTGGCGGGCCATGTTGGGGTTGAGAACATTGAAAAGCGGATGTTGAACTGGGGTTTTAAAGATACGGCGTGTACGATTCGTGCTCCGGAATCGAATCTGCGTTTGAGCCGACTTTATACGAGTTATAAGAATATGGGTGTGACTTCGCCGGTTGAGATGGCGGCGATATTGAAGAAAATTTATGATGGCAATGCGGCAAGCCCGGAAGCTTGCGAGAAGATGATTAGGATTATGAGTAGCCAGTATTGGGACGATTTTTTGGATTGGACTGTGCCGAGCGGGGTGACGATTGCGAGTAAGGTTGGGGCATTGGAACGAAGTCGGAGCGATTCGGCAATTGTTTTTGGGCCGAGACCATATATCCTGACCGTTTATACAGACAATGCCAAGGATCGGAGTTGGGGGTTCCACTGCGAAGGGCATGATGCGATTCGCAAGTTAGGATCACTTGCTTGGAACCGTTTGAACCCGGGGATGCCTTATTACCCAAAGGGGACAAGCGAGAAGTATGCGCCGACGGGTGGAGGGGTTGAAGATAGTTAAGATTTCCTCTTCATTCAATATATATGATAAGTTTATTTGAATTGTGTCGATATTTACGAAACGGTGCGTATAAAAACGTCCTATACTAGGAGCCTAAATGCTCTGGGCTGTGTTTCTACTTACACAACCTAGAAAGGAGATGAAAAGAACAGTGGCAACCCTTAATCTGAAACGAAACAACGAGAACGAATTCCAAGAACTCATGGAACGAAGCTATAAGAAGGTTTTCAACTTAGCTTATCGGCTGAGTGGAAATCGCTCGGATGCGGAAGATTTAACTCAGGAAGCGTTTTACCGGGCATATCGCAAGTTTGATACGTTCCAGGGCGATCGGCCATTTGAAAATTGGATCTTCCGGATTGTGACTCGTTTGTTCTTGGACATGAAACGGGCGAAAGGCCGCCGCGTCCAGACGGTGAGTAGTGATGCACCTTTGCGGGCTGATGGCTATGACGATACGGTTAGCTTTGAAGCTCGGGATTCTGCTCCGACCCCTGATGAGGCATTACTTGGGAACAATTTGAGCCCAGAAATGCAAAATGGTCTTGCTCACTTGAGCCAAGAGCAGCGCGAATTGGTGTGGCTAGCGGATGTTGAAGGAGTTCCTTACAACGAGATTGCCGAGCGATTTGAAGCACCAGTTGGAACGATTCGGAGTCGT
>JBJXDW010000089.1:0-11395 GCA_046154445.1 Fimbriimonadaceae bacterium
CATGCACTCCTAGGTATCAATGGAGCCGGAAAAACTACTCTCCTAAGAATGCTCTCCACCGTTATTCGACCAACCAGCGGTACCGCAACCCTCCAAGGATTCAGCATAGACACCGATGCTGAATCAGTTCGACGATCCATTGGCTTTCTCAGCACCTCAACCGCGCTCTACGGTCGCCTAACGGGTCGTGAACTCCTCAAATACTTCGGCAGTCTCTACGGACTCACTGGTTCCGATCTCAACGATCACGTCAAAAGTGCCATCGCCCAAACCAATGCCGAAGAATTCTGCGACCAACTTTGCGACCGAATGTCCACCGGACAAAAGCAGCGCATTTCAATTGCAAGAGCCATCGTTCACGAACCGCCCATCCTCCTCTTCGATGAGCCCACGGCCGGCCTCGATATCCTAGCCGCTCAAACCGTCCTCGAGTTCCTTGAAACCGCCCGCGAAAACAATAAGACCATCATTTTCAGCAGCCACAACATGAACGAAGTTGACCGACTTGCCGACCGCGCCACCATCATCCACAACGGAGAGGTCAAAGGCACCGGAACTCTAGCCGAAATCAAGACTCAAACAAATCAACCGACAACCGAACAGGCGTTTCTCAGCCTCATTCGCCCTCAGGCGGTGACCGCATGACCACCGGAACCGGCACCAAACAAGTTTTTCTTAAAGAACTGCGAGAATTCGCTCGCGACCGTCGCGTGCTCCAGGCCAGTATCGTCATGCCGATCTTCATGGTCGCATTGTTTGTCTTCATTTTCGGCATCATCCAAACGAGCGTCAAGGAAAAGCCCAAAGTTGAGATCGCAATTGTCTCTAGCGCCGGAATTGATTACAACCAATTGATACCCGAAGAAAGCCAAGAGAGCATTACCCCAGTCTCAACCTGGGAAGAGGGCGCAAAGCTTGTTCGCGACAAACAAGCCCAACTCATAATCGAAATCAAACAGCAAGGGGATACTGTCTATCGAGTCGGTTATCTGGAATCCGCACCCCTCTCCGCTATGGCTGTAGCGGGACTCCAAAACCAGCTCAACGATCAAAATCTCACCCTTGTCAAGGAAACTCTCAAAGCCAACAAACTCCCCGACCAAACCGAACACAACAAACTCCAGCGCGAAAATCTCGATAAAGACGACGGCCTCGCTGGATCAATCATCGTCTCTCTTCTGCCCTACCTCATTGTTCTCTGGGCATTCCAAGGCGGAATGAGCGTCGTAGCCGACCTCGTCGCTGGAGAAAAAGAACGAGGCACAATGGAAACTCTTCTTGTTAGCCCGGTTCGACGCGCCGCCGTTGCACTCGGCAAAATCCTCGCCGTCATGGTTGTCTGTTTTATTGGTAGTCTCACTACGCTTGCTGGAGTCTTTCTCGCCGCCACCATCAAGCACCCGCTCACCAAAAATCTGTTCCCAACCGGAGTGAGTATCGGATTTCTCGATACAATCTTCGCCATCATCACCATCCTGACGCTCGTTGCATTTTTTGCGACTCTCATGGTAACCATTGCCGCCCGAGCCAGAAACATCCGCGAAGCACAAACCCACCTTGGCCTCCTCACATTTGTAATCCTCATGCCTGCCGTATTTAGCCAAATAATTGGCTTCACGGGACTAGAAAGTGCAACCTGGGTTTATTGGACTCCCGTCCTCAATGCCGCCGTCGTGATCAAAAACCTAATTCTCGGCTCCGCGACAATAAGTCAACTGCTCCCCGTCTGGACGGTCAACCTCATCCTTGCCGCAATATTCTTGCGGTCTGCAATCCAACTTTTCCGTCGCGAAGAAATCCTGCTCCGAGTTTAGCGAGCATTCAACATATTTGAAAGTTGCGAACCTTGAGCATTCGCGCGGCTGATCGCTTGTTCCATCGCCGTAAAGCGTGCTCGAATCGTCTGCTCGCGCAAAATAAGCTGATCATTGAGCGATGTGATTCGATCTTGGATGTCCTGAACCTGCGCCGTCAAAGTCTGGTCAACCGTCGTAATCAATCCGTTCACAGAATCAGTAAACGAACTCGTTTGGAAGTTCATCAAAGCCGCAACGCCCCGATTAAAGCTAATTGCTCCTATCGCCCCCGTTGTCGTGCCCTTATAGAGTATCTGCAACCCATCGGTCTTTGCATTGCCACTGCTACCCAGCAAAAACTGACCGCTTCCCGTCGCTGTTTCGCCATTAATCGTCCCGGCAACATTAACTCCTGCAACGTTCGTACCGCCTCCCGTTCCAATCCCCGAATTATCCGGCCCCTCTGTCAAATTACTCGTAACCGTAAAGTTCCCAGCCGTACCATACCGCTTGCTTACGATATTCAATGATCCGCCATTGTTTGTCGCAACGAGAGAGTCCTTAAAGCGACTATCACTATTAATCTGACTCACAAGCGAGTTCAAATCCGATCCCGCACTGATTGTTAAGTTCAGCGACGAACCGCCGAACAAACTTCCCGAAAAAGTCAGCGTTTCCCCACCCGAATGTGGGGCAGAAAATGCGTTCAAAGCCGAAACTGCACCTTTCGTTGCGACCTGGGTGATATTCACGTCGTAGCCCGTCCCAGTGCTAGCAATCGACTTATTCCCCGAACTCACATAAGTCAACTCGCTGTTCAAACTCGTTCCAGTCGCCATAAATAGTTTTCTTACATCGTCTGCTTTAGTCGACAGTGCAGAGTCAAGTTTAGAACTATCAAGCTCAAGTTTCCCCTGGTCATCAAGGCTGAAGCCAACCTCCGCCAAGTTCTTTATACTTCCCGTGCCCGCGTTACCAAATAGCATCGTATTCAAGGCACTTTCTACCTGAGACGTGGTCTGATCTCCAAAGAGCGGCCCCGTCTGAAAACTTTCCTGGTCAAACTGTGAACTACTACGAATATATCCGATGACATCGTTATATGCCTTCTGAAAATCTGTAATCTTGCCTTTGATCGCTGCATTATCGCGATTGACCGTCAAAGTCGTTGTTCCGACCTTGTTTAAATTCAAAGTCATCCCCCCAACAACGTTGCTCAGAGTGTTTTTCGGTGAATTAACGGTAACCCCGTCTATTTGCACTTGGGCGTCGCTGGCCCCTGTCACTTGATTCGCAAGAGTGTCCTTAGTGATCCCCAAAATCCCAAGCAAATTATTGGAATCCGAATAACCAGCGGGCCAACTCGCTGAGTCAATTTCAATTCGACTCTTATCAACCCCGTCGACTTTCTCAGTAACAATACTTGCTGTATGATTGCCAGTAGCATTCACCCGATCAACAATATCTTGCAAAGTATCCGTTGTCGTATCAAACGCAATCCCATCAAGCCCAAGACTCAATACCCCGCTTGCTGTCGCTCCGGTCAAGGTTTTAAGAGTGTCAGTCGAATTACTAAACGCGGAAGATTTGGCTATGCTCCCCGTCAATCGCGTCAGAGAACTTCCCGTGTTCACTAAACCAAGACTCTGAGCCGCCGTCCCTGTCACGTCCGATACTAAAACCTCATTCTCAGCCCCAGTCGCCGTTCCACCAATAACTAGAAATGCCGATCCCACCCCACCATTAATAATGTTTGCCGATACGCCTGTTCCCAAACCGTTGATTTTGCTCGCAATTGTCGTAAGAGTATCCGTAGCAACCACGTCGATCGCCTTACCTTTAACCATAAACGAACCTGAAAAACCTAGTTCGTCTGTTGGTGAATTCTGCGCCGCGCTCGTCAGTTTGTGGGCCCTCGCCAGAGCCGTCACATTGACATTGTAAATCCCGGGCACCGCTGCATCCGTTACTGTTCCACTTGCAATTGTTGAATCTGCCGATGTCACCGCATTGGTCTGAAACGCTTGCGTAAAATTAAGTGCTGAAGCCGCCGAACTAAGCGAAATCAAATTCGACCGGAACTGACCAAAAATTGTCTGCTTCGCCTGAAGTTGAGCCTGCTGAGCCTGAAGCCGTTGAATCGGAAACCGCTGAAGATTAACAAGCTGGGTCACGATGCTTTCAACATCGAGTCCTGAAGCTAATCCAGTAAACCGGATTCCTGACTGTGGCCCATTGATACTCATTTCTTTCTCCGCAATTCAGAGCGCCAAATCAAATCATTGGCGCAACATTCGTTGATCCACCTGGTAACGATGCCAGAACTACTGCTTTACATCACACCAAGCATTTCTTTCGCTAGCGAAACTTGCTCCGCCGTCCGATTCTTCAGATCTTCATATTGGTCATCGCTAAACCCAAGCCAAAGACGTGCTTTTACGTCTACCGGGCTAACAGTGCCAACGATATCCGCTGGCGCCAAAGAATTTGCAATCGAATCGGCAATGTGCGCGCAATAAACTCCGTCACTCACCGTTGCGCCATCAGGGATTGCATCATGACCTTGAATCATGTCAATAAGAGGTTGAGGGAAGTTCCACTTCTCACCCAAAATCCCACCTAACTGAGCATGTGTCACGCCCAAAATTCGAGCCTCGACCGATTCAAGCGATTCATTGCGGCTGAGAGACTCCTTCAAAACTTCTTGGTAAGGCAAATTGAAGAGAGTGAATAAGAACAGTCTTCCAACATCATGCAGCAATCCGCCAATAAAGATCATCTCAATATCTTTCTTTGGCAAACCCTTAGCCTTAGCAATCGCTTCCGCACAGGTGGCCGAAGCAAAACTATGTTGCCAAAATGCTTTCTGTGTTTCCATGATCCGCGGGCTAGGTGAACTCAGGGCATTCAAAACCCCAATGCTCATCACGAGATTACGCACCTGGTGCATCCCTAAAATCGCAATCGTCTGGTTAACGTTAACAATCTGGCGTGGCAAGCCAAAATACGCTGAATTGACGACCTTCAAGAGTTTTGTCGTAATTGCCGCATCTGCCATCAACATACTTTCAATTTCTGTTGTGGTAGCCGTATCTTTTTCCGTAGCCTGAACGACCTGAAGCACTACCGTTGGGAGTGCTGGTAAGTCAACCATAGCCTTCTCGACATATCGTCGAAGGAGCATGTTATCTGCACGTAACGCCATCTCTAATTTTCCTTCTTCTATTTATCCTCGGTCGTTTGAAACGATTCCATTAACATCTGCAATCAATGCCACGTTTCCATCACCCAAAATCGTCGCGCCACTCACGCCACGTACGTCTCCACAGAAACGGCTTAGCGACTTTATGACTACTTCTTGTTCACCTACCAACTTATCAACAACCAATCCCATGCGCTGTTCTGCCAAGCCAACAATCACAACATAGAATTCTTCAAGGTTAGTGTCCGATCCACTTATTCCAAACGTGTTTCGCATTCTAACTAAAGGCGTCGTAACCCCGCGAATCACAACAACTTCACGTTGATTGATTCGCTGAATTTCCTCTTTCTTGATCAAAAGGGTCTCGATAACGCTCCCAAGCGGCAAAACAAACACTGTATTAGCCACATCTACCAACAGACCGCGAATGATCGCCAAAGTCAACGGCAATCTCAAACTAAACCGGCTTCCTTTGCCAACCGTCGTATCAAGATCAATCAACCCACCTAGCTTTTGAATATTGCTTCGAACAATATCCATCCCGACACCGCGACCAGAGACTTCGCTAACCTCTGCCGCTGTGCTCAGTCCACTATGGAAAATGAACTGCAATGCTTCTTTATCGCTCAACTTTGCCGCAGCATCAGCGGAAACCAATCCAGCCTCAACCGCCTTGTTTTTCACCCGATCCAAGTCAATTCCTTTACCATCATCCGTAATTTCAATTACTATATGGTTTTCCTGGTGACGAGCGGAGACAACCACGACACCTTGCCGGGTTTTGCCAGCTTTTTCGCGATCATCAGGCATTTCAACCCCGTGATCAATACTGTTTCTCAAAATATGAAGAAGCGGATCCCCAATTACTTCAATAACACTACGATCAAGTTCAGTCTCTCCACCGATCAAATCCAAACGAATATCTTTGCCAAGCTTCTGTGCCAAATCACGTACGACCCGAGGGAATCGATTGAACACCGTCTCAATCGGAAGCATCCGAGCTTTCATGATTTGATCTTGCAAGTCACTCGTTATTCGAGCAATATGGCTGACCGTTTCACCAAGATCATCAACTTGCGAATCGTTATAGCGAAGAGCTAATTCGGTACCAATTTGGGCAATGCGAGTACGGTCAATAACCAACTCTCCAACAAGATTCATCAAGTTATCAAGTCGTGCGACATCAACCCGAACTGTCTGATTCGTATCTCCCTTTCGAACTGAACTTGCAGTCGGCGCCCCCGAAGGAGCAGCATTAGTTGAAGGCGATGGCAGAACGACATCAACGGAATTCTTTGATTCTTCTCGACCTAATACAATTTCCAAATCAGGTTGGAGTTCTGCGTGTGGTACCAATTCACCCCATTGACCCAATACGAATGCTTCAACTTCTCCGATTCCTGCGAACTTTGCATTCAGCTCATCGGCCGGAATTTCGCTTGAAAAGACAAGTTCAAAATCTGTCTCAAATTTTTCTTCCTCGAGTGCTTCCTGGTCAGGAAAACAAGCCATCAATTCGCCGTCTTCCTGCGAAATATTTACCGCCATAAAAGCGCGGACAAATTTCATCACGCAGTCTTTTGCCAACCGCATTTGCAAGTGATGAACGGTACCTAACCCTTTTGCCTCAGTAAGTGCTTCATGCAATTCAGTGGGAACTTGAGACGCAAATGGCAATCCGTTACTTGCGACCGCTAATTTTTGAGGTGCATTAGAAACACCAGATTCACTACCCACCCCATTTCCCGCCAGAATGTCTTGCAGAGTTTTGACCAAATTAGCAACATCGGCCGCATCACCTTCACCAGTACGAATCGTATCCATCATCCCCGCCAAGGCATCAATACAAGCTAGCAAACTATTTGCGATATGAGTGTTAACTTCAAATGTATGGTTTCGTAGTTGATCTAAGATATTCTCCATTTCATGGGTTAATTCAGCAAAATTGCTGAAACCCATCGCCCGACTACTCCCCTTCAGCGTGTGCGCCGCTCGAAAGATGGTCTGCATTCTCTCGTTTGAGGGATCTCCCTCAAGCTTAAGCATCTCTTGTTCAAGTATCTCAATCTGTTCTTCTCCTTCTTGGAGGAACAGATCGACATATTGCGACATATCCAGTTCGGCACTCATAGTTCTTCTTTGTAATCCTTTTTCAATTCAAATCAACGATCACGCCGCCAAGGCATGATCCAAATCAAGCAATGTGATGAGCTTATCGTTTGTCTTCGCTACCGCGATTACAAACTTATTGTTCTCATCAGCAACCAGCCCCGGAGTTGCATCAATCTGGTCACCCTGTAAGGTCAAAACTTCAGTGACTGCATCCACTACAACCCCGATTTGACCAGCTTCACTATCAACTACAATAATCCGCGACGAATCGGTTTCGGCCGAATCAGGCAAACAAAACCGTGTGCGTAAGTCAATGACGGGAATCGTTTTCCCGCGTAAATTCACAAGTCCCCTCACATGTGACTCAGTTCGTGGCACAGGAGTAATCTCACGCAAACGAATGATCTCATTCACGCGAAATATGTCGATGCCGTAAGATTCGTCAGCCAATCTAAAAACAACGGTTTGTTGGTCTGCACGTGATTCGCTGTCGAGAACTGTCAATTCTTGTTCCATTCACTCTGTCCTAGAAAAAATATCGGGCACAACGGTCCGTATCATTACTAGGATAATGCGAACATTACAGCAATTACGGTAGACCATACACATGTCATCAATTCGGCTTGTTGCCTGTGATATGGATGGAACTTTCCTGACCTCAGAGCGACAACCTCATCCCGAAAACATCCGTGCGGTGCAAGAGCTGGTCAGCACCGGTGTCATCTTTTGCCTCGCTAGCGGTCGAGGCATCAGCACCATGAGGCCGCTCCTCGATTTACTTGACCTTAACGGTCCAATCGTCAGTAGCAATGGTGCCCACGTCATCAGCCCAAGCGGAAAAATCGTCTTTGATTCGTTACTCGAACAAAGCGTCGTTCACCACATCGTAGAATACGCCTACAAACGCAATGTTCATGTTAACCGCTACTACGGTGACACAATTACTTTCTCACAACCTGGCGATCTTGCCGACCTTTACATAAACCGCACCGGATGCACGCCAGAATTTCTCTCGTTGAATCAAATCAAAGAGCTTCCAGCAACCAAGATTTTATTCATCGGACCCCATGAAGAAATTTCCCTCCATGCGAACCACTTCACCACCCACAGCGGACTGAACGGCACTTCAATTGTTCGCAGCGAACCCGACTACCTCGAATTCCTTCCTGCTGGAATTACGAAAGGCGTTGGTCTCCAAAAACTCGCTGAACACCTAAACCTCGGCCCACATGAGTGCGCCGCAATCGGCGATTGGCACAACGACCGTGAGATGCTCGAATGGGTTGGCTTCCCCGCCAGCGTCAGCAACGCCGCACCAGAAATCCTTGCGATTTCAAAACAAGTCTTTTCAAACAATGACCAAGCTGGAGTATCTGAGTTCATTCGTGCTGTTATTAAGCAAAACAAAATGGGTATAGTGTCTGATTGAGCGGAGCTATGAAACGGATTGCACTTCTTATCGGAATTCTCGGGGCATCTTTTGCCCAGGCCGGTACAATTACCGTCACGTCACCTAGTAGTGGTGATTACCTAGGATTGAGCAATCAAGTCCAATTTAACATCAATAACGCTAGCACTGAAGTGACAGTGAATGTCACCGCAGTCCAGGTTTCAAATCCCACCATTAGGGTTACAGTTCAAACCAGAGTCACTCCCAATAGCAGTGGTCAAGTGAGCGGCAGCGTCAACCTCAACTTCACTAGCGGATTTCCCGGCGGTGCGTACAACCTAACTGTTGTTGCTACAGAATCTGGCGGTGTCTACAATGTCGTCCCAACAATCCCCGTCACTGTTGACGTCATTGCTCCAAAATTCGTATCATTCAACCCAACTACTTCAAAATTCGTTCGTGGAAACGTCATCATCACTTCGCTCTTCCAAGAAGACAACATGAAAGAATGGCGTGTCCAAGTCAGCGGAGCCGATATCCCCAACAACACCGGTGACACGAACAACCTCGCCGTCACTTGGGATTCTGATCTTGAAGTGAGCGACGGACAAAAAAATATCACAATCACTTCCGAAGACCTCGCAAAAAACAAGGTCAACCAAACCATCTCTGTCACCCTTGACCGACTCCCGCCCGTTTCAACGATCCTCTCACCAAATTCTAACGATAGCTTCTTCGGCAACGCCCGCGTGCCAGTTGTTGTCACGGTTGGCGATCAATTCGCAGATGCTGTCGATGAGAGAACTATTGATGTATTCATCCGCGATACAAACGGCAACTTTGTCACTCGCGTCGCCCGTCGAAGTGTGAACTCCTCCGGTGGAAACCTTACGTGGACAGGCCGAATTCGGGACATTTCCACTGTCCCAGCAATCTTCGACCTCGTCGTGGCCGCTACGGACAAAGCCGGAAATGCCGCCGCCGAGCAAGTCGTGCGAATCGAACGCAATCGATCCCGAGTCACTAATAGTAGTATCAACGCGCTCACCCCGCCCGATCCTGAAAGTGGCACCGTCGAAGACAAAGCAATCCTCTGGAAGAAAAACAAAATCTTTATCGGTTTGCGCAAGCGACACTAACCAAAACACCATTTATCACCCAAACTACAAAAGGAAAAGCAAGCACAGGCTAAAACTAAGATGATCAAAGCATGGAAGCCCCTGACACTCGTCTCCATAATGGTTCTAGCAACCGGAGTCGCCCAGGCTCAAGTACCCGACCTTCTCACCGCTCTTGATACCGGCGGACGAGCAATGGGAATCGGTGGCGCAACCCGAGTAACGGATTCAACAACCTACTCTGCCCTCGATAATCCAGCTGGCCTTGCCTTCATCAATGAGCCAACATCCAGTTTATCTTTCCGGAATCTCCCCAAATCGTCGACCATCGCTAGTGGCGATTTCAACGATCGGACAACGTCGTTTACAGAGCAAGGCGGCCGAACCGCGCTCTCTCACGCCGGATATGCTATGCCATACAAAGGCGGCACTCTGGGCATCAGTTACTCCGTTGGCGGTCATATTGATAACGTCACAAATGGCGGAAATCTCGCAAACGGCGCACTTACCGTTCAAGGACTAACCGAAACATCCCGCGCCCAAACCGATTTCTTCACCATTTCTTACGGTAAAAAATCCGGAGCAGGTATGAACGTCGGCGTCGGAATCGTTGTTGCAAACCAATACACCAAATTCAGCCAATCCTACGCCCTATTCAATGGCAACACTAACGTCGGTAACACAAATACCACTGCGTCTAGTAATGGTATTGGTGTCGGTCTAGTGGCCGGGATCCAAGGCAATCTCCAAGCCGACGGATCAAGTCAATTCGGACTCTCCATCCGAACCCCAATTGATCTCTCCGGTAACTCGCAAACATCCGCAATCTACGATAAAATCCCTGGCAAGCTATCACTCGGAGCCGCTGGTCAAGTCAAAGGCGCAAGCCGAGGAAATGATTTCCTCATCTGGGCCGCCGAACTGGATTATTACTACGGTGGTGAGGCAAATGCTCTCTTCTCGCGTAAGAACACTCTCGGCTACGGGCTCGGCTTTGAATACAACATTAATCGATACGGTGCGCGAATCCCCATCCGCATTGGATTCCAAGGCGTACCTTCCGGCGGTAACGGCTTCGATAGCCGAGATGCTTTTACCTTTGGCCTAGGCTATCGACCCATCGGACAGCCCTATTCCTTCGACCTCAACTTCGCCCGCTCAATCGAAACGGGTAAGTTCGACATCGGCCTCGGATTTGTCTACAAGCCGGCTAACTAATTGAAACATGAAGACGCAGCGTAAACTGAGAATTCTGATCGCCATCACCCTGGCGGCGTTCACCATTCCCGCATTTGGTGATTGGCAGACCGACTACGCGCGAGCTATCAAAGCAGCGGGCGAAAACGATTGGGCAACCGCTCGCGATTGTTTCCTCAGCGCCGCTAAAGATCGGGCTACCGATTCTCAAGAAGCAACGCGACTTCCTGGCCCCGTTACCGAACCTCGAATATGGCGTGGTGGCTCAGCCTACTCGCCAAACTTCGGTGCGGCTTATTCAGCTTATCGTCTCGGAAAAGCATCAACTGACAGCGATACAAAACAACAATTCTTGATGCTCGCCGCTGCCGAGCTAAAAAGTCTCGTCGAAGGTGGTCAATCTTCCCCAGATGCCATCAAAACTTTAACAAACACCTACACGAGCCTTGGTGACAAAGCCGGAGCTGATGGACTCAAAGGCATGGCGACCAACTTCAAGGTCGACACGAGATTTGTTGCCTCTGAAGATCAAGCCGCTCCCGTCGCTTCAAACAACGGTGGAAACAACTCAACGACCACA
>JBJXDW010000090.1:0-26361 GCA_046154445.1 Fimbriimonadaceae bacterium
GCACAATAATCGCCTTCAAATCTCCAAAATCCCGAATATCATCGCTCGAAACAACCCCATTTACCAACACCTCAACACCGACCGGAATCTCACTCCCAAAACTCACCTCCAACCCATCAAAAACCGCCCGCTCATCACCCCCCAAATCTTCCGAAACATGAATTTTCACAATCCCATTCTCTCACATTTGAGATCCTATTCACCAAATGCCCCTTATTTGCCGATGACAAAGTAGGGTTCCCACGGCTCAATCAACACTTCATAGCGGCGGGACACCAATTGCCCCTATTTTGCCGAAGGCCAAGGTGGGTTCCAACCCTACAAACAACAAACTAAACTTATCGAGTTCTCTTCCTTAAGCAGTGAGTCGAGGCTCTGATAGGACGGAGTGATAAATATCAATACGCTCTATCGAAAGCAATGGGTTCTTAAGTGTGCCTCCCAAAGTACTCCCGCTCACTTCAACCGGACAACCCAATCCTTTGCTTCGGTAGTCCACCGCTCAGGCTCATCGACTCCCCCACTGTCCACCCCATCCGACCCAACACTCCATGCAATCCCCCGCACCGGATCATAGCCAAATGCCTTCCCCGAAAATGGATCGACAACATCATCCGGCAACCCAAACTTTGCCAACTCCTCAAAACTCCCCGGCAATGTCCCGGTCTCCAAAAGCCCCCGTTGCGCCGCCAAAACCACCTCGCTTAAGCCCAGCCCAGCTTCGCTCGTGACTGCCGCTAAACTAGCCTGACCTAATATTGGCAAAACAATAGATAATGCCAATTTGCCGATCGCATTCTCCTCCGATTTGGCCCACTTTTTTATTGCAGATTCATCAGCACTTTCATCCGGAAACCCGCTACTCAAGTCGTCATACAACAATTGCGATTTTTTAAGATTCAAAGGCATAGTTTCTAGTTCGGCAAGTTGTGTAGAAACAATCTTAACTCCTAACTCAATTGTCGCCTTGCGATTGAATGGATGTGAATTTTCTTTGAACATCGCAATGGTTCGCTCATCTAAATCGCCGAATATACTTAAGGATCCACCGTCCTTTTCCGGGAACTGAAAGTCACTTAACACTGGCAAGCTGTAGTTCCACCACTCGCTTTTGACCGACCCAATCAATCCATCAATTGCCTGGTTCTTAACCCAACCTTTCCCTTGCAATAGCACCAAGTCTTCCTTTGACCAAACACCTTTAGTTGCCATCAATCGAATGCCTTTTTCGGCAATTGAATTAACCGCAACTGCCACCAAATTCGTCATCAACAGATGATCTGTCTGCAGCATTTGCTTTCCAAGCATCCGGTTAGTCAAGCAAGCTCGTGCCGCCAGTTCCGGATTCCCCCCTTCTTCAACAACTTCTGAATAAGCGAGCAACAATTTAGATGCCTTTTTGACTTCAGCCAATTCTTCAAACTCAATATCCGACTTCAAGCGTTCCTCAGGCGAGCCTTTTGTCGACAATGCAATCACCCAACTTTCGCCCTCAACCAACTTCCGAACCGCCTCCTCAAAAGTCTGCCCATAAGCAACCAGATTTGCCTTCTGCCCCGCAACCCGATCTTTTTGAGGCGTATTCATCGCCTCGGTCATCTCCGCCGGAATCGCCTTCGCCAGTTCAATTAGCTTCGAATAAGCCTCAAGATCACCCTTCTTAACCTCGGGTTTCAAAGCCACCGAAAGCTGCTGCCACTCAGTCAACGGCTGCTCCGTAACCTCATCTGGCTCACCTGCACAACCAATCAGGCAGACACCAAAAGCCAAAAGCCAAACAAAAGATTTCACAAGTCAATTATACGACGGCGCACCGAATCGCAAGATTAAATCTACTCCCCGTCGTGCTTAAACTTCTCAATAATCTCGTAAGCAAACTCCCGCTTACGCCACCCCTTAATCTCAACATCCTTCTTCTCTAGCTGCTTATAAATTTCAAAAAAGTGAACAATCTCGTCCAAAGTATGCTGATGAACATCCCGCATCCGCTCACGATTCCCGAACCGCGGATCCTTCGAAGCAACGCAAAGCAACTTCTCATCCGGCATCCCCTGGTCAACCATCTCCAAAACCCCAATCGGTTTCGCCTCAACAACAATCCCCGGGAAAGTCGGGTGACTGACCAAAACCAAGGCGTCAATCGGGTCACCATCTAAATAAGTCGTCCGCGGCAAAAAACCATAATCCCAAGGATAAAAAAGAGGGGAATAAAGCACACGGTCAAGCTTCATCGCATCCATCTCTGGGTCATATTCATACTTATTCGTACTAAAACGCGGGATCTCAATAATCACATTGACTTCTTCCGGGGCATTTTTCCCGAGTGGCACATCGCGTAATCCCATATTGCCTCCTATCCTACCGACCCGCCGCCAAAGTCACTGAGCCACCATCACTTATGCGTGGGCGTAACGGGCCATCAAATCCGGCCATGCCCCTTTTTCAATCGCATCCCGAATCTCCTGCATCATCCGGCCATAAAACCAAATGTTATGAAGCGAAGCGAGACGCGCCCCAAAAGGCTCGCCTGCCTTAAACAAATGCCGGACATATGCCGCCGAATACCGCTCCGTCACCGGAAACACTGAACCCTCATCAAACCACCCTTTTTCCTCAGCCCATTTCAAATTCAAAGCGTTCACTCGGCCGTTCAACGTGTAGAGCGCATGATGCCGTGCCATCCGGGTCGGTAAAACGCAATCAAATAGATCCACCCCACATTTCACCGCATGCAAAATATCCTGCGGGTGCCCCACCCCCATTAAATAACGCGGTTTGTCAACTGGTAAAAGCGGGGCCGTAAACTCCACCACCGGATACTGCATTTCCGTCGGTTCACCCACACTCACCCCCCCAATCGCCACCCCATCAAAGTCCAACTCACTCACAACCTGCGCCGATTCACGCCGCATATCCTCATGCACACCGCCTTGGACAATGCCAAACAAATTTGTCTTCTCCCCTTTTGCTGCCAAATTTCTCGGAAGCCATTTGTGCGTCCGCTCCATCGCCGCCGCCGCTTCATCCCGAGAACAAGGATAAGGAGGACACTGATCCAAACACATCGCAATATCCACCCCCAATCGAGCCTGAATCTCCATGCTCCGCTCCGGAGTCAAAAAAATCTCTCGCCCATCCAAATGACTCTTAAATATAACTCCTTCATCGTCCACCTTATTCCTATCACTCAGGCTCATCACTTGATACCCCCCGCTATCAGTCAAAATCGGCCCCCGCCAACTCATCAGCTCATGCAATCCCCCAAAACGCTCCACAAGTTCATCGCCAGGTCGCAAACTCAAATGATAGGTATTCGCCAAAACAAGCTTAAACCCCGCCGCCTCCAAATCCTCACTCCCCAGAGTTTTGACATTCCCCTGAGTCCCCACCGGCATAAAAGCAGGAGTTTCAACAACCCCATGCGCCGTATGAATTCGACCACGCCGCGCCCCCGTGTGAGGACACGTCGTAATCAACTCATATCTTAACTTCATAGCGATAGTGTTGCTGATGCAAACATCCTGATTCTAGGACATAAGAAAAGGGGCGGCATATGCCGCCCCTTTCAAACCGCACTCAATCAAGCAATTACTTGCGCTTGCGTCGAGCAACTGCCGCAGCTGCCAAACCAAGAACGAGCATCGTTGCTGGCTCCGGAACCGCCTCAGCGTTAACCGTTACCATGTCAAAGCGTGTCGTTCCCGTACCAGCATAGCTGCTCGCTGAGTTAGAGGAAACATACAGACCAGCCGCCGGATTTGTCGGATCGAAAACAGCGACAACTTTGAATCCAAAGTTTGCATTGTTGTTCGCGCCTGCAACCGAGGACAAATCAAAAGAGTTGCCATTGAACCAGGTATCACCGGCATTTCCATCAACTATGCCCGCACTAACAAAGTTCGTGCCATCCAATGTGTAGAGAACTTCTTGATAGCGAGATGACGTATTGCTCTTGCGAACGTCAAACCTAAAAGTGATGTTTTGGAAGCCAACAGTTGAAACATTGAACTGAACTCCTCGCAAGCCGTTTTCCGCACTTTGGGCCGCATAGGTCGTGACCTGCCAACCGAAGTTCGGAGGACTAGTTGTTACTGGGTCGCTTGATCCACCGTTTGCGATGCCGCTTGAAAAACTGCCGATAGTTCCTCCCAACAAAGATGCCGTTCCAGCACCAATTGAAGCCGTTGGGGAAGAACCGCCACCGGCAACTGTGGTAGAAGATGTACCGTTAAAGTCCCATTGAGTCACAATCGCAGCTTGCGATACACCAACAACGGCGACAGCCGCTAAAGTCAGAATTGATTTCATTTTGATTTCCTTCTCTTCATCGCTGATCGCACATTTGCAATCAACACCATATTCAACAATTCAAACATTAACGCACGATTAAGAAATTTCCTTTTTGACCCTCGCAAATATACGGGAGAATTGCAGTAGGACTCAGAGCGACGCGAATACGAAATCACCACAACTGTGAATAACATAACGAACTACTTCCAAAACTTTCACGACCTTTTTCCGCTACGACTAGTGGACTGGATTCTCTTTCTTTTTGCCTTGATTGAATTTCCAACGCCGAACCACTGGAACAAAAAACATCACAACCCCACTCAAACTCAACCAAAAGAGCAAAAAGCCAACAACCGGTAATCCCCATTCATGCCAGAACGTCGCAAAAAAACTCATATCATGGATATCCTCAAACAACTGATCATTCCGCTGCCCCTTGCTCAATATTTTCCCTGTCACGGCATCAACTTGCACCTCACGATAACCGTCCCTACTCAGCACTTTCCAAACCCCCTCCTCGGCCCGAAACTCCATTCGATCAATATGTTTCTCTTCCGCCAACTCCGGAAACCCTGCCGCAAATGCCGAATCCATCACAAATCCAACTGGCAAAAGATCAGCCGCCAAACCATAGCCGACCCCACTCTTAGTATCAGGACGCATCCAACCCACTTTTCCCTTGATCGCCAAAAAGAACCCTGTAAAGGAAATCACCATCAAAAATAGGCAAGCCACGAGACCCGCCCATTTATGCAAATTGCGAATTCCTTTATACATACAACAAAATGACGTCTAAGCCAGCTTCGCCGCTTCCTCCGCCAGGCGAACGAGTAAATGTCCATAAATTTGAGCCATCCGGTTCAAACTTGTAATCGCTAGCCGCTCATCCGTCTCGTGCGCCGGACCATCACCTTCCCAGCCCGTGCCAATCGCCACGCAATTCGGAACCGCCCGCGCATAAGTGCCTCCACCCATCGTTCCGGGTTCAATGTGCTCACCCGTCTCCGCTTCATGAACTTCACAAATCGTCTTCACAAGCGGATGCTCCAGTGGAAAATAGAGAGGCTTGCTGTCGCTCATGCTCACCAGACGATAAGCCCCCGGCAAACTCGCCAAATGCGCTTCGCACTTTCGCCGAAGCTCATCACCATCAAAAGTCACCGGATACCGAACATTCAACGTAAACAAAACCTCGCCATCCTTCGTCTCAACAATGCCTAAATTGCACGTCAACGAACCACTCGGCACATCCGACCCCGAGATCCCAATGCCATCTCCACCAATGTGGGGCAATGCATGCAAATACCGAAACTCACGTTCCTGAGCCAGAGGAGCCGACTCCTTCAAAAACCGCAAAACCCGAATAGCCGCACTATCCCCCCCGTGTGGATAAGCCCCATGTGCCGCCTTGCCAACTCCGGAAATCGTAAGCACATCACCTTGCCATGCAAAGTTCAGGTTCTTATCCCAAGATTCTTCAACGTGCAACTCCATCGCCGATCGATAGCCGTCCGAAACCCGAACCCGAGCAAAAAACGAATCGATCACGATATTCGGCCGCTGACCTCCCGTCATTTCCAGAACCGTCAAGTCGCCCGTCGGAATTTTCCAAGCCACCAAAAAGTCCGCGATCCCCTTTTCACCATGAATGCAGGGCCAACCTGCATCCGGAGCAACCCCCAAAGTCGGAACCTCACCCGATTCCATATAATGCTTCACACAAGCAAAGCCGCTCTCTTCATTACATCCAAACAAACTCCGAATCCGTACCGGAACCTCCGGCCAACATTCCAAAACGGCCCGCGCCGCATAAAACATCGCAATCGTCGGACCCTTATCATCATTGGCCCCCCGCGAATAAACATAACCACCGTCGATCTCCGCCCCAAACGGCTCATGCTTCCAACCTGGTCCAACCGGAACAACATCCAGGTGTCCCATCGTCATGACCATCCCCTTGCCACTCCCAAATTCCGCGTAACCACAATATCCATCCATATCTGTAGTGGTCATGCCTGCTTCTTTTGCTTTGCCCAACGCCCAATCCAAAGCATCACGATTCGCCTGACCAAACGGCGCATTCGGCAAAGCTGGTTCCTCAAGCGATGGAAAACGGAGAACCGCCTGAAAATCGGCGAGCATTTCTTCTTCATGATCGCGGAGCCAGGTTTGAACCTGGCCCACGATTTTCTGCTGACTCATGCCGCCAATAATACTAGAAGTAATAGTGCGAGTGGCCCTGTTAGGCGGCAAGAGCCACCACGCACCAGATTCTATATTCCCGGCATTTAGATCGTCCCCCCAAGTATCGTTACTAGGGTAGCAAAAATACTGAACTCAAATGAACCAACGCGCCATCACCTTATTCCGTGAAACGTTCGGCACCGAGCCAAATCTCGTCACCCACGCCCCCGGACGAGTCAATCTCATTGGCGAACACATCGACTACAACGACGGTCTCGTACTCCCTGCCGCGATAAACCTCGGCATCACCTGCGCTGTCGGCCCTTCTCGTGACGATCTCAACCACCTCACCTCCGCCGAGCTCGGTCACGGCGACCCCTTTATCCTCCCACCAACATCTCCCGCCCCTCATTCTTGGAGCAAGTACCCTGCCGCCACCGCCTGGGCAATCGGCGCAAAGACCCCGCTCAACATTGCCATCTCCTCAAATCTCCCGAGCGCAGGAGGGGGCCTATCTAGCTCCGCCGCCCTCCTACTCAGCACCGCAACCGCCTGGAACACAATCGACAAACTCGGACACTCTCCCGTCAAACTCGCCCAACTCTGCCAACTCGGTGAAAATCAATTCGTCGGCGTCAACTGCGGCATCATGGATCAACTTGCATCCGCATGCGGAGTTGCCGGACACGCCCTCCAAATCGATATCCCCACCCTGCAAATCACCCCCGTCCAAATCCCCGAAGACATCACCATTGTCGTGCTCGACACAGGAGTCCCCCGATCACTCGCAGAATCCGGTTACAACGAACGCCGCGCACAATGCGAAGAAGCCTGCCGCATCCTAGACCTTCCATCACTCCGAGAAGCAAACCTCGACCTCCTCAACCTCATTCTCAACCCAACCGTCAAAAAACGCGCCCGACACGTCATCACCGAAATCGAACGGGTCAAGCAGTTCGCCGCCGCTCTCGAAAGACGTGACCTCGATCACATCGGCTCCCTCATGGTCGCCAGTCATATCTCACTTAAAGATGATTACGAAGTCTCCTGCCCCGAACTCGACCACATCGTGCAATCCGCCCTCCAATCCCCAGGATGTATCGGTGCCAGACTCACCGGAGCTGGCTTCGGCGGGGCTGCCGTCGCCCTCATCAATACCCAACACCTCGACCAATTTCTTAATGAAACCGAACAAAACTACCGGAAAGCAGTCAAACATTATGAGCCAGCACTTCTACCGTGCCTCCCAGCAAACGGTGCTCAAGTTGTCTCATTTTGAACCTAACGAGGTGAATATTTGAAAAATACGACCCAGCCATCTCAAAAACCAATCCCCGTATGGAAGAAACAACACAGGCGGCAAACAAAAAAGCGAGGAATGGGTTAAATGGCAATGCCTGGAACATCACGAAGTAGCGAATCACCACGGGGCGTCCGACTGACGCCGACAGAAGTTAAAGTCTTGAGTCTTATCGCTCAAGGCCACTCCAGCCAAGAAGCGGCAGACAAAATGGTCGTGTCAAAACGAACAGTTGACTTCCACTTGGCAAACATCTATCAAAAATTACAAGTCAACAACCGCGTGCAAGCACTGCGCGCCGCGACCAGACTCGGTCTTATCCCGTTTGAGCCGTTCTTCGGCCACACGCAAGGCGAGTCGTAAACACAATTCAAACTCATCCGTAAGCAATGTCGCCTGCGGATCAAAAGCCACCGTATTCCAAGGATGGAATACGGTGGCTTTTTTATTGTTTACTGAAGTTCCAATTCAAAGTCCTGTGGAATCCCCCTCGGGTCTAGGTCACTCACACCATGGAAAAGCACACCTTTCCCGCCCGTAGCAGTCTCATATAGTTGCCCTGTCATGGTTATCGGGTCATTCGGATTCACTCCCAAATCTGTCAATGTAATAGTTGCGAAACCACTTTCACTGATCATTCCCGAAAATGCGACATGCGGTATTCCCGCCAGCGAACCTGATCCATTAATCGACAAATCTCCAGAAACGGTCAAGTCAAAGTCACCGATAATCCAAGGCAGGCCACCGGATTCCGCTGAAAAACTACCTGTAAATTGACCAGATGCCGGATGCAAAACCTGCTTAACCGAAGAGACGGTTCCCCCGCAACCAATCACCATCAAAACACACAACATGCCTAAACCCCACTTCGCCCCGAATCTCATAGTTTCTGGACGGCGTCTACCGCAGTTGCTGTTCAAAAAACCACGCGAATAAATCCAGAACCAGTAAACTCATCCTATTCTTCAACCAATCCTCGACCTCATCTACCCCCCAAAATGCGGACTTTGCGGCAAGCTCGGCCCCCGGGGACTCTGCGACCCCTGTAAAGCAAAATTTACCCCTGCCCAAACCGACCTGCCTGCCCCTAAACCTCTCAAATCCGTCCACGCACCCTACCTCTACGAAACCGGGGCCGATGAAGCCATCAAACGCCTCAAATTCGACCGAATCACCCCCCTCGCCGAACCTCTCAGCCACATCCTCAAAGCCCACGCCGATAAACACCTCGCCGACGCCTACGACTTCATCATCCCAGTCCCCATTGCCCGCGCCCGACTCTCCGAAAGAGGTTTCAACCAAGCCGTCTTACTCGCCCAAGCCTTCCCAAAAAACATCGTCCACCCCACCTTTCTCAAACGAACCCGCTACACCAAACCCCAAGTCGGCCTCAATGCCAAAGACCGACTCATAAACCTCAAAGACGCGTTTGCTTGCCCCCACCCCCTCAACGGTGCCCGGATCCTCCTCCTTGACGACGTCATCACAACCGGAGGCACCGCCATCGCCTGTGCTGAAGAATTACAAAAAAACGGCGCGAGTGAGGTCCATCTCCTCACTCTCGCCATCCAACCGACGCCGAGTTAACTTATGAAGCTGGCGACATCACGCCAAACCCACCTTTCTCACGCCGATAAATCACCTCAACTTCATCAGTAGCCGCATTCCGAAATACAAAAAACTCGTGATCCATCAGCTCAAGTTGCAATGAAGCTTCATCAACACTCATCGGCTTCATCGAATAATTCCGGTGCTCGGCGATATGCCCCGAATCCGCCGCCATATTTTCCTCGGCATATGGAATTTCGGCCAAACCCATAGGCACCTGAACGCCATGTCCGCGATGCCGCTTAATAATTTTCGACTTCAACCGCCGCAATCGAGTCTCCAGCTTTACAACCACCTTATCAATCGCCGCATTCAAATTAGAATCCCGCTCATTGCCATGAAGCATCACCCCATCGGCAAAAACCGTTACATCAATCTTATGCTCACCCCGCTTATCCTGAGTGTGGGCAAGCTCAACCCGGTTAGCCGCATTGAAGTAGCGATCTAACTTCCCTAGCTTTTTTGAAGCATATTCCTTATGTGTCTCTGTCAAATTTCCGTGCGCATTTCTTACAAGAACTTCCAGCATGGTATGTCTTTCCAATCTGTTTATCGGCGGATTGTTGCAACTGCATATCCCGCAATTCCTTCAGAGTTTCCAATTGCTCCCAACTTTTCATTGGTCGTCGCCTTCACACTCACACGATCAATTGAAATCCCCAGTGCATCTGAAATAACCTTCCGAATTTCAACCGCCCGAGGCATCAAACGCGGACGTTCGGCAACCACTGTCGCATCAATATTGACGATACTCCAGCATTCTTTTTCCAATAAAATCCCAGTTTCCTTAACAAATCGAATCGAAGCGCAATCCTTCCACTGAGCATCACTCGGCGGATAATGAACCCCAATATCGCCCAGGGCCGCCGCCCCCAAAAGCGCGTCCACAATCGCGTGCAACAAAGCATCAGCATCACTATGACCCTCCAAGCCCGGACGGTCATCAAATTCCACCCCACCCAACCACAGCGGACGATTCGGATCATCGCTAAACCGGTGCACGTCATAACCAAACCCTGTCCGTATTTCCATTTCCTTCACCAAATCCCCAGGATTCGTAATCTTTTTGTTCGCCGGGTCACCTTCAACTGCCACGACATCAAACCCAGCCGACTGCAAATAAGCCATTTCATCCGTCAATTCGGCCCCATTGTCCATCGCCGACCGGAGCCAATCCAGCCGCGCCGCTTGCGGAGTCTGCGCGGCGACCAAGAGCGACCGCTCCAAGACCGTCCCTTCTATCCGCAAAGTGTCCGTAACTCCAACCCCTGGATAAACCGCGCCATGCTCCCGGACTCCGTCAACGACTCGCTGAATCAATTCCGCCGAAGCAAATGGCCGCGCGGCATCATGAACAAGCACAAACTCAAACCCTTCCGGCACCGCCGCCAATCCGCGACGGACACTTTCCGCCCGAGTCGCACCACCCGAAACAACAAATCCCATCTCCGGAAACTTCGCCAACACCCCAACCACCTTCTCCGGTGTCGTCACTACCCCTACCGAATCAACCGCCCCAGAATTTAACAACACCCGAAAACTACGCTCCCAAATTGGCATTCCACCAAAGTCGAGTTCTAACTTGTCCGAACCAAAGCGAACCGACCGGCCCGACGCCGCCAATATCGCAAAAACCTTACCGTTGCCCACGCGGCGACCGTCTCCGTCCCGGATTGTCTTCAAGCGGAGCATCCGGATCCGCATTCGCAAAAATCATCTTCCCACGCTCAGTCTGGATGACCTGAGTCACAACCACATCGCGCGGCCCTGTCCCAATCAAAACCGCACCACCCTCAACAACGACCATCGTGCCGTCATCAAGGTAGCCAACACCCTGTGCCGACTGATTCCCTTCCTTCATCACCTGAACTTCCAAGAATTCACCCGGCAAAACATTTGGTCGCAAAGCCAAAGCAAGATCATTAATGTTCAAGACATGAATATCCTGTACCGAGGCCGTCCGATTCAAATTGTAGTCATTCGAAACCAAATCCGCTCCCAACGACTTGCAAAGCTTCATTAACCGAGTATCAACTTCGTCTTTCTCATTGCCTGCATATCGATCCCGATTCCCAACTTCAACTTCAAATTCCGATCGAATTCGGTTCAAAACATCTAGTCCTCTTCGCCCCCGCTGGCGCCGCAAACTATCCGCTGAATCCGCAATGTGTTGTAGTTCCAAAAGAACAAACTGCGGCACATAAAGGTCGCCATCCAAAAATCCCGTGCGAATCAAATCGTAAACCCGTCCATCAATCAAAACGTTCGTATCAAGAATCTTGAGCCCAGTTCGTTTGCTCATTGAACTCGTTTCCCAAGGCAAATATGGACCCAATGAGCGCATGAGATAGATCATCGCCGCGCTACACCCTAACACCATCCCAATTGTCAACAAGGCGCCCTCAGGTCGGCCTTGCAAAGCAATCAAAAACGGCATTGAAACCAATATCCCTGCAATCACCCCTGCCAGAGACCCAAGCATGATCGTCAATTTGTCACCCGAAGGAGCTTTTTCCCAGCGATCTGCAATTTGTTCGCCCTGCTTCATAAAGAAGCTGCCAATCGCCATTCCAACAATAAATCCAAACAACCCAATTGCGAATGGGTTTACGGGAAATTTGGTTTCTGCTACTAAGTCTTCCACCCCCGCAGTGCTTCTGAGCGGAAGTCCATTCGTCACTTCGCCAGCTTGTTTTGCAGAAGGTACATTGACTTTATTATCCGGGGTCTTTGGCGATTGCTTGCCGGAGCCGTCCTCATGATTTGTAGTATCAGAAGACCCGCCTTTTAACTGCGATTCATCCCCCTTTTTCTCCGTACCATCTGGAGGTTTTTCAGGGCCATTCTCTTCGCGCTTCTCTTGCTTGATCGATTTCGGTACTGGGCCGCGAAAGTCTGAAGCTTGATCAGATGATTTCAAATCATCCGTTCGCATCCTTGAAAAAATTTGCAAACCAAAATCATTGACCACCGGCGGCAACAACCACAAACTAAGTAACGACCCAACAAGGCCGCATGCCAAAACAAATAGCAGTTTTCTTCGGTGATTCATGCCAATTTAGTGTCCAATCACCTTGATTTTAGCCCCATCAAGCAAAAAGCCCTGAAGTGCTTGCCCAACCGTCCCCTGAGAAGTCTTGAGATATCCTGATCCGAGTCGCAAAGCTGGTCGCGTCGTATCCATTCCAATCCAACCGTCACCATCCCAAAACTCGACCCAAGCATGATAATAGTACGACCCGTTATAAAGTACCAATCCATTGGCAAACCTCGTCGGAATCCCCGCGGCTCGAAGTAAAGTTCCCGCCAAAATTGCATGATCGCGGCAAACCCCTTCCTTAGTCTTCAAAATCTCCCGGGCATCACGCATCACTCCAATCCCAGCGTTCACCCCCATCTCTGAAAACACATACTCATGAATCTTATGGGCCGCCGCAACAACTGTTTTTTCATTGCCGACAATCTTCTTCGCCAGCTTCATCATTTCTGGATCGTCACTCGGAACGCGAGTATCGGGCTTCGTCCAATCAGCTTTCGCCTTACTAGAATCAGTAATCGAAGTCTTCGCATTCGCTTCCCGATCCAAACTCAGCGTCACCAACCAGCCTTCACCCGATTTTTTCACCTGCTGCCGCGCATCCGAAGGCACTTTGCTCAGGTCAATTCCCGAAAACTCTAACTCAACCTTCTTATCATCCCAAAAAACCATTTTGTCCGGTGTCACTCGGCTTGCCGCCGCTAAATCAATCCGTGCCTCACCCGTAAATTCTTTCGCTTCTTTTTCGGTCTCCGGAATCATCTCAATGCCCAAAGCCCCTGTCATCTTGATTAGATCGCCCTTCGCCGACAAATAAATCGTGCTCGGTGAACGTGGGTCATCGACAAAAACAACCTGGGCTTTCACCTTGCCCGCCTTCGTCTCCAACTCCTCAATCCCTTTATTAACCACTTGGATCGAAACCAACTCCATTGTTTCCGGACTAAATATAAGTGCATCAATCGGTTTGCCTACCGCAGGAAAAATACCTGCCTCAACAAGTTCCATCGGATCAGTTAAGATTCGTTTCCCCACCGGAATCTCAATCACTTTCTGCTCCTCACCCGATTCTGTAATCAGCGAAGCAATCACTTGAGTTGCTGAGTAACGAGCATTCACAGACAATGTCCGTCCCCCACTCGTCATCTTAAAATAACTCTGAACCAATCTCCCCCCATCAATCCAAACCGAACTATCAACTACAATCCTCATCGAACTCCCCAACATCTGGGTCCCGATCTCCATCTTCGAAAGCGTCAAATCAACTTTCTTGCCCGCCAAGTCCGCTTTTTCAGTTTTCGAATAGCTGTAACCAATCTTCTGACCTTGCAAATAAACCCCTAGCCATTCAACACTCGCAAATGCGCCAGACGATAAAATAACAAAGGAAACCAATAATCCCACACGCAACAACTTCATCGAAATGCCTTTCATCTCATCCTCTCAGACGCACAAACAAGGCCAAAAAACCAGTTTCCACCCATCAACAGGCCTACATTTTCCCAATTTCCGATGTTTCAAGCCCATAACCCCCGTCAGACCCATAGAGATTCCTGGGTATTCCCGATAATCTGCTTGACCTGGAGCACAACTCCCCGGTAAAAACAGCCCGCCCACTCAACAACAATCATGTCCAAAACTCTTGTAGTCGTCGAATCCCCCGCAAAAGCCCGTACTATCAGTCGTTTCCTCGGCAAAGATTACGAAGTCCTCGCAAGCTTCGGACATATTCGAGACCTTCCAGAAAAGGCCGCCGATATCCCCGCCAGCCACAAAGATAAGAAGTGGGCCAAACTCGGCGTCAATGTCGAAGGTGATTTCGAGCCTCTCTATATCATCCCGGCCGACAAAAAACGGCATATCACCGCCCTCAAAGATGCCGCAAAAGGCACCACTCGTCTTTTACTCGCAACTGACGAAGACCGCGAAGGCGAATCCATCAGTTATCACATCCTCGAAGTTCTCAAACCCAAGAAAGACACCACCGTCGAGCGCATCGTTTTTCACGAAATCACTCCCGAAGCAATTAACGCCGCTATCGCCAGCCCTCGCCAACTAGACGTCTCCCTTGTCCGAGCCCAAGAAACACGACGAATCCTCGACCGACTCTACGGCTACACCCTCAGCCCACTTCTCTGGAAAAAAGTCGCCCCAAAACTCAGCGCTGGCCGTGTTCAATCAGTCGCCGTCCGACTCGTCGTCATGCGAGAGCGCGAACGACGCGACTTCATCACCGTCGAGTACGCTGGCGTCACCGCTAGCCTCGCCAAAGGCGATATCGGCTTCAAAGCCAAACTCGATAAGATCAACGCCGCCAACATCGTCTCCGGTCAATCCTTCTCCAGCCTCGGCGAACTCATCAAACCAAAGGAAAACTGGCTAAAGATCAACGAAGCCGCTCCACTCGCTGACAAGCTAAAAGCCAATACTCCCTGGACGGTCACCGACGTTGAAACCAAACCCGGTGTCGAAAATCCCCCCGTCCCATTCATGACCTCCACGCTTCAACAGGAAGCCAACCGTAAACTCGGATTTCCCGCCCGCCGCACCATGCAAGTCGCCCAAAATCTCTATGAAGGGATCGACATCGGCGGCGGATCAACCGGTCTTATCACATACATGAGAACCGACTCCCTAAGCCTTGCCGAACGAGCCGTTCAAGAGGCTCGCGATGTCATCCAAAAAATGTACGGAATGGAATATCTGCCAGCTTCACCTAAAGTCTACAAATCCAAAGCTAAGAACGCTCAAGAAGCCCACGAAGCAATCCGCCCCACTGACCTCAGCCGAACCCCTGCCAGCATCAAATCTAGGCTGACTGACGAACAATTCAAACTCTACGATCTCATCTGGAAGCGAACGATCGCCTGCCAAATGAACCCCGCACGAGTCGAACGCACCCGTGCCGAGCTTTTCACCGAACTCGATTCAAACTCCTACACTTTCTCCACAACTGGCAAGCGCATCGTATTCCCCGGATTTCTCCGAGTCTATGTCGAAGGATTCGATGACCCCGATGCTGAACTTGGTGACAAAGAAACACTGCTCCCTGAACTTAAGAAAGGCGAACAAGTACCCGCACATATCACTCTCAAAGCCGTCGAGGCAACTGAACATAGTACTAAGCCACCCGCTCGCTACACCGAAGCATCTCTTGTTCAAAAACTCGAAGCCGAAGGAATCGGTCGCCCATCAACATACGCCAGCATCATTGGCACCATCCAAGACCGCGGCTATGTCTTCAAAGCCGCTAACCAACTCGTTCCCACCTTCACCGCATTCGCCGTCACCCAACTGCTCGAAGGCAGTTTCCCTAAACTCATCGATATCGGTTTCACCGCCGAGATGGAAAACGAACTCGACGAAATCGCCGACGGCACTCGCGACATGGTTGCCCACCTCAAAGAATTCTATTACGGCGACAAAAAAGAGCCTGGCATTCTCGACAAAGTCGAAAAAGAAGGGCCGGATATTCCGTTCCCCCACATCCCCCTCGGTGAAGACATTGTCATAAGAATCGGACGCAACGGACCGTTCATTCAACGTGGCGAAGGCGGCCCCGGAAACACGGCATCCATCCCTGAAGACCTCGCCCCTGCCGATCTCACTTATCCAAAGGCGATCGAACTTCTCGAACAGCGAGCAAAAGGCCCCGAATCCGTCGGCACCGACTCAAAGACGGGTCGAGCAATCCTTTCCAAAACCGGACGGTTCGGACCCTACCTTGAGCTCGAACAAACTGGGGAAGAAATTGAAGCTAAGCTCAAACCGACCCGAGTCGGCCTCCCTCCCGGAGTCACACCTGCCCAATTAACCGAAGACGACCTCGCAACGCTGACGAGCTACCCAAAGGTTCTTGGAGTCCATCCCGAAACAAACGAGCCTATTAACCTGCTCCTCGGTAGATACGGTCCCTATTTACAAACCGGATCCCAAAATGCCAACGCCGGCGACTGGAAAACCGCTCCTGACCTCACCGTCGAAGCGGCCCTCCAACTCATAGTCGAAGGCGGAAAAGGACGCAAAGCCGGGGCTCCCGAGCCCCTCAAAGAGCTTGGCGAAGCCGAAGGATGCGCCGGGCCAATCAAAGTGATGAGCGGCCGTTACGGCCCCTACGTCACCGACGGAACGACCAACGCAACCATCCCCAAAGGAACTGATCCGGAATCGGTCACCATTGAACAAGCCTCTGAACTGATCAAGGCCCGCGCCGCTGCAGGTCCTTCGAAGCGACCGAAACGAAAATTCACTCGCAAAAAGTAAGTTCAGAAAGCACCACGAATGGAATCAATAAAGTCTAATAGACGACCATGGTCGTGTCAACTTCTTGCGCCCAACCATTCATCCCTTCACTCATATTGGAAACATCCATGAATCCACGACTCATTAGATACTGAGTCACCTTCCGACTCCGATTCCCTGTCCGGCAAATAATCACAGTCTTCGCATCAGGATTGAGCTCATCCATCCGCTCCGGAACTAGCCCCATCGGTATATGAATCGCCCCAGAAATAACCCCGTTTTCAAGTTCTTCAGTTTCACGAACGTCAACGAGAACAATATTATTCGGCTCGGCCAATTTGTCCCTTAACTCATGAATGGAAATTTCTTGAATAATCATCTATGATCATATTAACATCGGTTTCACGTCAATTGGTACAACAAAGTAATTTTGCTAAGACTTCAAGCAAAAAGCATTAACTTACAGAAATCATTGCCTCATCGCTCCGCCGTTCCCTTACCCGTTGTAGCATCAAAGCATGCTGAGGCATGCTAAGCGACGGATCCTCGTCTAAAATCGCAATCGCCCCTTGCCGTGCCTGCTCCAAAACCGGACCATCACTGATCAAATCCGCTACCCGAAACTCCAGCATTCCACTCTGCCGCGTCCCCATCACATCCCCCGGCCCCCGAATCTTCAAGTCCTCTTCCGCAATCCTAAAGCCATCTGTCGTTTTCTCCAAAACGCTCAGTCGCTGCTCCGCATCCCCGGTTGTCCCTTCCGCGACCAAAATACAGTAGCTCTGGTGTTCACCCCGACCAACTCGGCCACGAAGTTGGTGCAACTGCGCCAACCCAAACCGGTTCGCATCCTCTATCACCATCACGCTCGCATTCGGAACATCAACTCCAACTTCAATCACGACCGTACTAACCAAAACATCCAATTCCCCCGCACGAAACAAATCCATCGTCAACTCCTTTTCTGCCGACTTCATCTGCCCATGCAACAACCCAATCCGCAAATCCGGGAACGTCTCATGCGTTAAACGATAATGCAAGTCCTCCGCGGCCTGAGTCTGCATCTTGTCGCTCTCCGTGATCATCGGGCACACAAAATATGCCTGCCGCCCCTCCTTCACCAAATCACGAACCGTCTGATAAACCTGCTCTCGATGACTGGGCCGCTTCCAGTGCGTTTTAATCGCCTTCCTACCCGGCGGCAATTCATCAATCACACTCAAATCCAAGTCCCCATATAAACTCATCGTCAACGTCCGCGGGATCGGCGTCGCCGTCATAACCAAAACATCCGGGTTCTCAACCCCTTTCTGCCGTAAACTCAGCCGCTGCATCACCCCAAATCGATGCTGTTCATCAATCACTACGAAGCCCAACTTTCTAAACTGAACCCCTTCACTAATCAACGCATGAGTCCCCACTGTAATCTGAGCCTCACCACTCGCCGTCTTTTCTAAAGCTCGACGTTTCTCCCGCGCCCCCAATTTTCCCACCAAAAGGTTAACTGATATTCCAATTGGCTCAAACAACTTTTTCAAATTGATAAAGTGCTGCTCCGCCAAAATCTCCGTCGGAGCCATCATCGCCGCCTGATAACCGCAGCGCACCGCCCCCAGCATCGCACTCGCCGCAACCGCGGTCTTTCCACTCCCCACATCTCCTTGTACCAAACGGTTCATCGGGAACGCCCGTGACATGTCCCCCCAAATCTCGCGAACTACCCGATTCTGTGCCGCGGTCAACTCAAACGGAAACATCTCCTTCGCCTGAGTTGCCAAATCGCGAGTATCCAATTGACTTGCTCCAAACAAACCACCCCCATCTTGCATCTCCACTTTACCAATCTCACTTAACCTAAAACCAATCCCCACCTCTTGCTGAACCGCATTACGACGCATCTGCAATACCAACTGCAAATACAAAAACTCTTCATAAACCAAACGGTGACGAGCCACCTCTAACTGATCCATACTCCCCGGCTGATGCATCACTCGCAGAGCTTTCGCCAATGGTGCCAACCGATTTGCCGTCCGAAAGTCCGCCGGCAACGGATCAACCAATTGGTCAGCAAAATACTCAATTGCACTCGCCGCCGCCTTTCTTACCGTTCGCTGTGGAACCCCCTCACTCAAACCATAAACCGGAACAATCTTCGCAAAATCCCCCGAATCATCTTCCTCATCAACCGCCTCCCACTCCGGGCTTGCAATCTCCAACTGACGGCTCCTCCCCTCTTTTACCGTCCCGAACGCCATCACCTCCCCCTCTACTTTTTGCAACTCCCGCGCAATCCAAGGCTGATTGAACCAAGTCAATGTCACCTGACCCGAACCATCGTCAAGCACCGCCTGAATCATCACCCGCCCGCCACTAATCCGCCGCGTCTGCACCCCCACCA
The DNA here is from genome assembly GCA_046154445.1 of Fimbriimonadaceae bacterium. Classification (GTDB taxonomy): domain Bacteria; phylum Armatimonadota; class Fimbriimonadia; order Fimbriimonadales; family Fimbriimonadaceae; genus UphvI-Ar2. The sequence continues at coordinate 19,060 of JBJXDW010000090.1, forward strand.
ACCGACCCCGAACGCTCTGAGCCTCTCCCGGTTGCAACATCACCAACTGAGGCAAATTCCGACGATCATCATAACGCCTCGGCAAATACCAAAGGACATCCTCAACCGTCCGCAATCCTAACTTCGCCAAAACCATCGCCGATTTCGGCCCAACTCCTTTCAAGAACTGAACCTCCATATCCAAACCCCGACCCGGTGATTGCTCCGCCATATACGTTCTTTACAGACTCCACAACAATCTTACAAGAAGCGCAACGCCCTACCGGATACACTGCACAAAGTGGAAAACAACGAAAGCTCGCAAAAACCCACAATCGAAGACCTCCACGCCGGCACTACAGAAATCGCCGACGCCGCCCGACATTCGCTCGATAAAATCGACAAAGACTTTAACTCAAAAATCGACGACCTCAGCACACGTGTCAAATCTGCTCGAAAAAAAGCCGACCAATTCAAACCCGAAGCCAACAACACGAGTGGAATGACTCCTACCGATGCTCGCGGCATGGGTGTCGGACTCACCGTCGCTTACGCCATCATCGGTACCCCACTCTTCCTCTACTTCGTCGGTTTCATGATCGATAAAGCCGTCGGAACAAATCCAGATGCGCCACTCAAGTGGGCTACCGGCCTACTCATGGTCGGAGCTGTCATCGGGGTCTGGTTTGCCATAATGACAACTCAAAAACTGAACAAGTGAATCCCCCTCTTATCGCCACAATTGCCCTTTTGACCGGGGTGTTTTCCGGAATTATTAGTTTTTTGGGTCTATGGGCTATCGGATACTTCCTAGGGAAGAAATTTGAACCTAAAATGCAACCTCCATTCCCCGTTGGCGTACTCATATTTGCCCTCGTATTCAAAGTGCCTGCCCTTCTCATGGGCTGGCAGATATCAGTTTTCCTAGGGACCCCCGGCCCGCTCGCCTTTGGTCTCGGGATTGTCTTGGTATACTGCCTCGCGGTCGCCAAAATGGTTCTAAAACCAACGGCACCATAACGCGAAAAACCCATGGATCTTCTTTTCAGATTCAATACGCTCCTCGCCTCCGGCACAGAAACCGCGGTCGGCGAACATGCGGCTGAAGGTGCCTCACACGGCCTCACGTTCGGTGGCCTGATGTTCTTCGCCGCCGTTGTTATTCTTTCGATAGTTATTTTTCTCAGCATCGCAAAAAAAGGTCTCAACACAAGATTTTTCCGCAACAAATTCACCCAAGCTCTTGAGCAACTTTACATTTTTATCGAAGGACTCGCCGTTGGCATCATCGGAGCACACGGTCGAAAATACATTCCCATGATGATGACCCTATGGATGGTCATTTTTGTCGGCAACCTCGTCGCTCTTATTCTCCATACATCTCCGACTGCCGACCTCAGTTTTAACCTGGGCATGGCCCTCCTCTCCGTCGGCTATGTTCAGTGGGAAGGAATGCGTGCTCAAGGCGGCGGAAGCGTCAATGCCAAAGGCGTCGTAAACCACTTCCGACACTTTTCCGGACCAAAACTTCCAATCGCGATGATCCCGATCACTCTCATGATCTTCATCATCGAAATCATCTCCGAGACAATGAAAAACGTCTCACTGAGCTTGCGCCTCTACGGAAATATCCACGGAGGCCACGAAGCCGTCGTCGCCATGAACAAACTTGGCGAATTCGGCGGAAAACCTTGGATCGCTGTTGGCGACTTCCTCCTTCCAATCAAGCTCCTCACCTGTGTTGTGCAAGCGCTTATCTTCTGCTTGCTGTTCGCCGTCTATCTCTCCCTAGTCACTCATCATGAGGAAGACCACGGAGACGACAACGACAACGGGCACCAAGGAAGCCACGCTCCTGCACACTAAAACGATTTAATTCAAAACAATCGAAAGGAAACTAGAAAAAATCATGCTCCCATTCGCACTCGGTCTGTCCGCACTTGGCTGCGGCATTGGTCTCGGTCTCATCGGATACGGCGCTATGCAAGGCATGGCTCGACAACCAGAAGCAATCGGCAAGCTCCAAACAGCTATGCTCATCGCTCTTGCGTTTGTTGAACTTGTCTTCTTGCTCACCGTCTTCGTTGGCGCCAACGCTTTTAAGCCTTGATCAAAACCAACTAAGCAATTTTCGGGCACGGTTTGAACCCGTGCCCGACCTGACCTCACACCACACTAAAACGAATTCATTCAAATGAGTCAATCTGAAGGCACTCGAAAAAAATCAGCTGGCACTGTGATGGCAACCGTAGTGATCGGTCTGCTCGTCATGGTCGGTGGATATGCCCTCCATAACTCCGGACTAATGCACGGAACCGAGGAAACCCTCAATGGTATGGGAATCCCACTCGAATTTGGTAAATCAATCGCCACAATCGGCGTATTTATTGCCCTCTTCCCAGTCGTCGAACTGTTCTTCCTGAACCCACTCTTTGATGCTATCGGTGGCCGAACCGCAGAACTCGAAAACACATTCAGCGAAACCGAAAACCTGCGTGCAGAAATGACGCAACTCAAAAACGATTACGAAAAGCGTCTCACCGAAACCGAAGCAAGCGCAAGAGAACAAATTCAAGCGCAAATCAAAGAAGCACAAGATCTGAAAAAAGAACTCATGGCTGATGCTCAGCAAAAAGCTGAAGAGTACAAAACTCAGGCAATTCACGAGATCGAAACCGAAAAGCGCAAGGCACTCACCGATCTCCGAGTCCATGTCACGAACCTCTCGCTCCAAGCAACAGAAAAGCTTCTTACTGAAAACGTCGACAATGCCCGCAACCGCAAAATCATTGACGACTTCCTCGCTACCGTCGAGGTGAAGAACTAATGTCCGAAATGCGGGTTGCAAAGCGATACGCAAAGGCACTGTTTAACACTGCCCTTGCTCAAAAAATCGTCCCCACCGTCAGCGATGATCTTTCAACGCTGACGAACGCAATCCGCAACAGCGACGGCTTCCGAGAATTCCTCCAAAAGCCACAAACCGAATCAAAAGATAAAGTCGCCCTCTTTGAAAAAGTCTTCGGCGATAAAATCAGCGTAACAACCCTCACATTCGTCAAACTCCTTATCAAAAAGGGTCGCGACGAAGAGCTCACGGGTATCAAAATCGCTTACGATGAACTCCGACGTGAAAACGAAAAAGTCGTCCGCGCCGTCATCGAATCATCCTCCGAACTTGATCAAGCTCAACGCGACGCAATTGTCAATAAAATCGAGTCCGAAACCGGAAACAAGCTCGAATCAGAATTCACCGTCAACCCCGATCTCATCATGGGAGTCAAAGTCACCTACGGCGACTACGTCCTTGATGGATCTGTCCGCGGACAACTTAACCGCATGAAAGAACGACTTGTCTACGACTTGCTCAAGCAAGCCTAACCCTCATAAAACAAACAAACGACCATGGCCATCAAACCCGAAGAAATCACCTCGATTCTTGAAAAAGAACTAAAAGCTTTTGACAAAAAGGCGGAAGTTGAACACGTCGGAACCGTCCTCCAAGTCGGAGACGGTATCGCCCGAGTTTACGGACTCCCTGATTGCCAAGTCGGTGAAATGCTCGAATTCCCCGGCGGAATCATCGGACTCGCCCTCAACCTCGAAGAAGATTCAATCGGGGCAGTTCTTATCGGCGACTCCACCGCCATCAAAGAAGGCGACCCGGTTAAAGAAACCGGCAAGATCATCGAAGTTCCCGTCGGTAAGGCACTTCTCGGTCGCGTCGTCAACGCTCTTGGTCAACCGATCGACGATGCTGGCCCAATCGCCGCTGAAGAATTCAAACTACTTGAAACCACCTCCCCAGGTGTTGTTGACCGACAGCCGGTTACCGAACCTCTTCAAACCGGTATCAAATCCGTCGACGCAATGATCCCCATCGGCCGCGGCCAACGGGAACTCATCATCGGTGACCGCCAAACCGGCAAAACCGCGATCTGCATTGACGCCATCATTAACCAAGCAAAACTCAACGAAATTTGTGAGGAAAAGGAAAAAGTCTATAGCATCTATGTTGCCATTGGTCAAAAAATGGCAAACGTTGCCCGCGTTGTAGAAACCCTGCGCGAGCACGATGCCCTCAAATACACGATCATCGTTGTTGCATCCGCATCAGACACGAACGCAATGCAATACCTTGCACCGTTCGCTGGTGCAGCAATGGGCGAATACTTCCGCGACAACGGAATGCACGCTCTCGCTGTCTACGATGACCTCTCAAAGCATGCCGTCGCTTACCGCGCCGTATCGCTGTTGCTCCGCCGCCCGCCAGGCCGCGAAGCCTACCCAGGTGACGTTTTCTATCTTCACTCCCGCTTGCTCGAACGCGCAGCAAAGCTTTCCGATGAGCACGGTGCCGGTTCACTGACCGCTCTCCCGGTTATCGAAACCCAATCAGGCGACGTTTCGGCATACATCCCAACTAACGTCATCTCAATCACCGACGGTCAGATCTATCTCGAACCCGATCTCTTCTTTGCTGGTGTTCGACCCGCAATTAACGTCGGGATCTCCGTTAGCCGGGTCGGCGGTAACGCTCAAATCAAGGCAATGAAATCTGTTGCCGGGAAAATGAAGCTCGAAATGGCCAACTACCGCGAAGTCCAAGCTTTCGCCCAGTTCGCCAGTGACCTCGACCGCTCCACACAAATGCAGCTTCTTCGAGGACAACGACTTACCGAACTCCTCAAACAAAATCTCGCTGTTCCCTATGCCGTCGAAGATCAAGTCGTCGCGATCTACGCCGGTACAAACGGAACCATGGACGGTGTCCCCAACAGTCACGTCCAAGCATTCGAAAAGTATCTCAGCACATTCGTCCACGACAAGTACCCCGACATCATCGAAGGCATTCGTAAAACCCGAGCCCTCTCCGATGACGCCGCCGATACACTCAAAAAGGCGTGCAACGAAGCCCTTGAAGCATACAAAGGCGAAAACGACCTCAGCTAAACCAAATCGAGAATGGCAACGCTCAAGCAAATTCGACAACGCATCCGTGCGGCAAAAAACACCCAGTCAATCACCCGGGCTATGAAACTTGTCGCCGCGGCTCGCCTTACCAAAGCCAAAAATAAGGTCGAGGAAGCGCGCCCCTATAGCGAAAAAATGTACGAATTTATCTTGAGCGTTGGCGGTGCTGGCGAATTGCCACCCCACCCCCTCCTGACAAGGCGGAGCGAAGTCAAAAAGGTCGCCCTTGTCCTGATAACCGCCGACCGCGGACTCTGCGGGAGTTACAATACCAACCTTATTAAAGCCGCCAAAATTTGGCTTGATAAACAAACCACCGACAAATGTGTTGTCGCCGTCGGGAAGAAAGGCAGCCAATTCTTCGGCAAACGAGGGTACGAAGTCACCCAGACCATCAGTGTTCCTACCGCTGGTGCCGATCTCGAAGACGCCGTCAATCTCACAAATACCCTTTCCGAGATGTTCACAACCGGCGAAGTAGATGCCGTCTACCTCTGCTATAGCAAATTCCTAAGTGCGATCCGACAAGAGCCGCGCGTTATCCAACTTCTCCCCATCGAACCGCCCCAAACCGACGCTGTCGAAAGCGGTTCATCTAAGTCTTACGGGTTCGAACCCGCCCCCGAAGAGCTTCTCGCTCTTCTCCTTCCCAAATATCTGCTCACCGTTACCTACCAAGCCCTTCTCGAAAGTTCTGCTTCCGAACACGGCTCACGGATGACCGCAATGAGCAGCGCCACCGATAACGCCGGAAAGATGATCGGCGAACTCACCCTCACGGCAAACCGAGTTCGACAAGCCGCCATAACAACCGAAATTCTCGAAATCGTCGCTGGCGCCGAAGCTCTTAAAAGTTAATCAACTTGTTTGAGAATGTCCACCTGAGCACTTGCTTTGGTGGACTTTTTAGTTTAAAACCCATTCACCCCAAAGAAATCCCCTCTCCGATTCACCGATCCAATTCTAATCTTCTGACCAGGATTCAATGTCACATCCCGATCCACAACCGAATAACCACCAGTCGCAACTTGCAATCGAACCGTCCCCACCACCGAGTCACTATTCTTCATAAAAAGATCATAGTAATCATAAGACGTACTAGTGTCATCTGACCAAAATCGAACCTCCTTCAAACCACCATCCGCTGTCCGGTCGCACCAAGGGGCCGACTTATCATCTCGGCATTCATCCGACGTCGTCTCGCCATCCTTCCACGCCTCCACACTCACGCCAAAATTCTGACTGTAATTCGTAATGCCAATCGAAACAACATGATGCCCATCCGATGCTCCACCACATCCGATCAAAACACACCCAACTACCAAGCCAAGCAGACCAAATTTCATGAAACAATTATACAAAAATGATTGTCCGATTTCAAAATTCGTACCTCAAAGAATTAGCTTGAAAGTTCGCGAGTCACCCCATAATTCCAACCCGACAAACACAGTCGCTCATTCGGATGTGTGACTCCGTTCTCAACCGCATCGCTTCCCGAATGAATCTGGGCAAGCACAGTTTTCCGCACTCGATCCGAACGATTCGGCATCGAACCGTGAATCAAACAGTAATGAAAAAACACAACGTCACCCTGCTCTGCCTCAAGTGGAACTGCATTCTCAATCGGATAATCCCGCAACAAGACCTCCGAACTTCCCATCGTCCCATCAAGCCGACCGAGCTTATGTGATCCCGGAAAAACCCTTAAACATCCCATCACATCGTCCGCCGCCGAAACATGAATGATCCCCGCCATCATCGTGTCCTTAACCGTTGGAAAATAACCCCAATCCTGATGCATAGGGAAAGGCGAACCTTTTTCTGCTGGCTTTTGAAACAACTTAGAGTGATGCAAAACAACATCCTCTCCCAATATCTCCCGAGCCGGATCTAAGAACCCGTCACTCAAAAACGCCCGCATCCAAATCGCTGAATACTTCTGCACATTGTGCGTGTGCAAAACCACCGTCTCAGCCGCCCCCAGCTTCTCCATCTCCGGACCACCCCACCTTGCATTCACGTCCTCTCCACTAGCCAAAATTTGTCCAACTATTCGGTCAAACTCCTGCTCCAATACCGCTACCTCAGAATTTGCAAACGCCCCGCGAGCAACGTAAAACCCCTGTTCCTCAAATTCCTTTCGAACTGACGACATCAATTGATTATGACAACTCAAGTCAAAGTTCTCAAATCCCAATTTCAAAAAAACAAAATCCCCGATCAAAACTGACCGAGGATTTGCTCATGCATTTACCCTGGATTCAAACTGCTTTAAGCGCACCCTGCACAAGGAAGAGTTTTATTCCGAATCTGCTCAATAATCCGACGCAACTGCTTGTGCGCCCGATG
>JBJXDW010000091.1:0-3980 GCA_046154445.1 Fimbriimonadaceae bacterium
TTTGGAAAGCTCAGTTGCATTGGGAATATCAGATATTGACTTTCGTGAATATCTCAAGTCGTCGATCAATGAAAGTGGCGACTGGTTTTTGCCTTGGCTGCTGCTTGCCAACAGCGAACCCAACTCGAATCAACGAACGGTTCAGCTGAAAAGCATTACAAGTCTCGCGAAGACCAACGCCGACTTTAAATTAATCAGAATGGCAAAACAAACGGTGGACTACAAAGAGTTTCAAAGAAAATTAAAAGCCTTCGATTTTTTGATTGAATGGAGATCTAGCCTCAATTCCAAGAATGAAAATTCTCACATGAATCGCTTGATGCAGAGAAATTGGTCACATATCGCAACACTTGTCAAACCGTAGTTTTACTTTTCTTGGATGATTGGCAAAGTTCGGCGGACGTAGCGGCCGGTGATTTCGGTTTGGGTTGTGGGGGTGTGGTTGCGGAATTCGGTCATGCGGGGGAGGCCGGCTTCGTTTTCGGCGATCCAGGTGCGAGCGAATTCGCCGGATTGGATTTCGGCGAGGATTTTTTTCATTTCAGCTCGGGTTTGATCGGTGACAAGGCGTTTTCCGGCGAGGTAGCCGCCCCATTCGGCGGTTTCGGAGATGCGTTTGTTCATGTAGGTGAGTCCGCCGTTGTAGAGGAGATCGACGATGAGGCGGGTTTCGTGGAGGCATTCGAAGTAGGCAACTTCGGGGGTGTATCCGGCATCGATAAGGGTTTGCACACCGGCTTCGATCAGGGCGGGGATTCCGCCGCAGAGCACGGCTTGTTCGCCGAAGAGGTCAGTTTCGGTTTCTTCGCGGAAGGTGGTTTTGAGGATTCCGGCACGGGCGGATCCGATGCCCCAGGCGTAGGAGAGGGCGAGTTGTTCGGCCTCGCCGGAATGATCTTGGTGGACGGCGACGAGGGCGGGGAGTCCTTTGTTTTGGAGGTATTCGCTGCGGAGTCCGGGGCCGGGGCCCTTGGGGCTGACCATAGCGACGTCGATGAAGTTTGGAGGAGTGATTGTGCCGAAGTGGATGTTGAAACCGTGCGCGAAGAGGAGAGTTTGGTTTTCGCGGAGGTAGGGGGCGATGTCGGTTTTGTAGATGTTCGCCATGGGGACATCGGGTGTGCAGAGCATGATGACGTCGGCGGTCTGGGCGAGTTCGCAGGTTTGTTGGACTTGGAAGCCATCTTGTTCGGCGGTTTTTCGTGATGGGGAGGCGGGGTAGAGGCCGATGGTGACCTGGACGCCACTGTCGCGGAGGTTTTGGGCGTGGGCGTGGCCCTGTGAACCGTAGCCGATGATGGCGACGTTTTTGGATTTGATGATCTCGGGGTTGACGTCTTGGGTGAAGAGGAAGTCGGCCATTTGTTAAGTTTGTCGGCACTATTTTTGGAATGGGTTGACAATCATGAATAGTTTGCCATAAGATGGTTCTATGTCGGGTTGTCGGGTTGTCGGGTTGTCGGGTTGTCGGGCTTGTTTTAGCAGTATTGCTTGTTGGAATCGCGAGTGCAGGGCATTACGTTTACAAAAAGCCACCTGATATAGTTAAAAACCCAAGTGGGGGTTCGTTCCATAATCTTTATGGAAATGGCGACTATGGTATTGACAGCGCTCATGATGGGGGAATTTTTGGAAGTTACGGCTTTTACGCTTCAACCGTTCCTGGATACACATCTGCAGACATTGACTTCCATGGTGGAGGTGAAATTACTGTAGTTTTTGTCTGGAAACCGGATAAAATACTAGGCACTCAGCTAGATGACCCGCTCGACTTGCCGCCAGCGTATGTATTAGTTGAAGAAGTATGTACGGCGAGGGGCAACGGATTCTCATATTTGAATTCCTCAACGCCGGGTGGTTCGCTTGCTGTAGTCAGCTTTGATAACGGATTGGGGCACCAGGCAGCCTATTACACTAACTCAAACAATAGAGGTGGAAGTTCATCTGGCACAAGATACATGGTCGAAATAGGCGGGTTAACAGTAACCGTCAAAAACACCCCATCTGCAAGCCTGATTCTCGACTATGGACTTGCAGAATGCCTTGTGGCATATCGGGCAACAATTATTAATCCAGAGATAACTTGGAAGGGGGTAACTCGTTTTGACGATGGGAATTCATTCATTACGGGCCAACAAGCAACTGCAGAAATTCGATTGAAATCATCTTTCACTGGCCAGGCAATTGACCCTATAAGTGGTCCCATAAAAATAGCTAGTCGAAACTGGTCAATTCCAGCGGACGGAATGCCGTTCAAAGACTTTGTCTATACCGACAATGCACCGAATGGAGCAGGAAATGTTGTTCCTTTTGCAGCAGCCGATTTGCAAAATGAGAAGTTCAAATTCTTCACGAAAGATAATGGGAACGTTACGACTCGTTGTCAGTTCACGATGACCTTTCCCGCAAACGCCACATTTAAGGCGCAGCCAACATTGTCAAGAAGTCTGACCTTGCCCACGATGGCAATTGCTTCTAACCCCGTTGTTTCAATTCGTCCAACTGCAACAGGGTTAGCGGTAGGTGGTGCTGTGTTCTTTCGGACAATTAATGGTCGGAAGGTCATTGGGCCCCTGGGTGAGGAAAGAAACGGGGAAGGTGAAGTCTGGCAAGCATCGTTAAACCCAATTAACAAATTTGGTTACGTAGGCAAGACTTGCTTCGTGCAGATTGGTAAATTTACAAGAGGTAATAGACGGTCCCTCAAAGATGGTTTCCCAGTAGGTACCCCAACAGAATTTGTGTTAGAAGGAAACGGAGAAGAATGGTTGGACGTCAGATACCCGTATCCGTGGAGTCAAGGAAACTCGTTGGGCAATCCAATCTGGGACATTGGAAAACAAAGTGGCGTTGATCCAAACGGTAATCCAATTATGGTGGCGAACCCAGTTTTTGGGAGTGATTCGCCTGCCCATGCACTTGAACTTTTTGGAATGGATGGAAACTTATTTGATTGGACAAATCGATGGGAGTTTGCTGAAGCCACCGACGAGTTTAAGACTTATGTTATGTACTTACCACCTCAGAATGGGTCAGAACGGGTCGTCTGGGTTCCTATTAAATCGTTTACATGGGATTGGATTGGAAAATGTGATCGAAGCGGATATGAAGGTGCATGGAAAATATTGCCGGGAGCAGTAGTGAATGGCAATAAAGACATGCTAAATGAATTTTCCCATCCAACTTGGCATCAGGTGAAAGCGCAGGGTGATTTCACATTCATCCCGAAATAAAGGAATCTGAGAATGAGAACAAAAATGACACACATCAAAATCTTAACCATTGCGGCAATACTGACAATGAACTCTAGCGCAATAGGGCAGATTGGGTCCGGCGGAGGGACACCGGAAGACCCGGTGGTTCGCCAAAAGCAAGAGAATGCAAGACACTTAGAAGCAGAAGCTAAGACATTTTTTGATAAGAGTGAGTGGTCTGCTTGCGTAGCAAAACTAAACGAGGCGCTCCTCATTTATGAAGATATCAACAAACCACCGGGAACCTTTGTTTATTGGCGACTTGCCCGCGCTTACCGTTTTCTAGGAGAAATTCCGAAAGCGAGTTTCGCCTATAAAGAAATGACACGGCTCTTGCCGAATGGGGAGCTGTCGGCAGACAACGCGGATGAAACACTTCTGGATTACATAGAGTTTCTTGCCCAAACGGGCAGAGAGGAAGATGCCAAAATTGTGTACTACTCATTTATGCGAAAGGCAACAAGAATGAGTGATTCAAAATCTGATATGAATTTTGAACCATTTCCGATTCTAATTGTATTTGACCAGGACACTATGGGCGATTATTGGGATTACACACCGAGCCGAATTGTTTTAGCAGCGAAGTTGATGGTCAGGAACAAAAATCATGAAAGCCATACTTTGGAAACTGGGGAGGTTATTGACCTTGCACAACAATTGTTAGATGAGGCAAAGTTGCTCTTCCCTGGCTGGTACCTTCCATATGCTTATGAATCTATGGAATTG
>JBJXDW010000092.1:0-12351 GCA_046154445.1 Fimbriimonadaceae bacterium
GCATTAAGTTAAACGTTGGTGAACGAACGGCCCCCTTCCAACCCAACTCTTCCATCACCCCGCGAACCAAAGTCGTTTTCCCGGCTCCCAGTTCGCCAGTCAGTAATACAATATCGCCCACTCCCCAACCAACAGAAAGCTCGCGCCCCAGCGCAAGCATCTCCTCCTCCGTTTCGACAAACCGCTCAACCATCCGGTCAAAGTCTAGCTCAAAACAAACAAAAGACTGCCCGGGTGGAGTATCCCGGGCGGTCTTTTCACGTTATAAGGTGGTTTGTATTTCACTACATTATTAACCCCGAAGCAGGCTCAGGACACCTTGTGGTGCCTGATTCGCTTGAGCAAGGACGCTCAAGCCGCTTTGTTGGAGAATTTGCAGTTTTGTGTAAATCGTCATTTCATCGGCAACATCAACGTCGCGGATAGATGACTCAGTGGCGCTCAGGTTTTCTTTAGCAATTCCGAGCGAACGGACATTACTTTCGAGAACGTTTCGCATGAACGAACCAATGTCGCCGCGCTTTTTACTCAGGTCGCTAATCGCCGCTTCCATCTTAGTGATTGCGGTTGTAACGCCATTCGCTGAGGTGAGATCAAGGCCATCAATGTTGAGAGCCGAGCTCAGGAAACTACCAATGCTGAGAGTTGCTCGTTGTCCAGCGTTTCCACCAGTTTGGAACTGAGCCGATCCAACTTGGACATATCCTGCTCCTAGAAGAGTCGCTACACCAGCGGAAGACTGGAGAGTAATCACGTTGCCATCAGTATCAGCCAGAGTCAAACCGTCGTTGCTAAACTGGCCACCGGACATGGTTACCGTTTGAGTTCCGACTGTTACATCCGCCACCGCATTTACACCTTTTGTTGCCAAGGCAGAAGTGTCGATAATCGAAGCTGTTGCTTGCAGAACCCCGCTATCCGAGACAACAAAGTCGCCCTTTGTCCCAAATGTTGTGCTTGTCAGCCTTATTGATCCAGCTGCAGCTGCAAATACAGGATCTGCTACTACACCAGTTTGGCTACTGCGTTCGTTGATTCGAGCAACAACGTCGCCCCAAGTGTCGGTTGCTGCAACGGCGATAGTGGAACCATTGATTGAGAATTGACCTGCGGCGGCACCAACCGGTGCTGCGAGGTATGCGTTGACGTTGGCAAATGCTGGAACTCCCGTTGTCGTGCGGCTACCAGTAGCCGATGCCTTTACCGCGGCAGTCGTAATGTCAATATCAATACTGCCATTGGTCGTGACGGATTGACCATTGAAAACACCGCTGAAATTGATATTCTTGATGTTAGCGAGGTTGACAACGCTCGCATTGACTCCACTGGAGCCATCAAGCAGTCGCTTTTGACCAAATTGAGTTTCAGTAGCAATCCGGTTAATCGAATTGACCATCAAATTCCATTGGTTCTGGTTGGCTTGAATTTGATTTGCGTCAAGAACTGCCGTGTTACCACTTGCAACCGCAAGTTGACGACCTTCTCGAAGCAGTCGTGCAATTTCGTCAAGTGCCCCTTCTGCCGTTTTGGCATAGTTGATGGCGTCTTGGTTGTTTTGAACAGCCTGGTCAACGCCAGAAATTTGTGCGCGGAAATTTTCGCTGCGGATCAATCCGGATGGATCGTCTGCGGCGCTATTGATGCGCATACCGGTCGAGAGTCGCTCAATGGACTGATTAAATCGTTGGCTGTTAATGCCGAGGTTTCGAAGCGCGCCCATGGCGGCAATGTTTGAGTTGATGCGAAAAGACATTCGTGTTTCCTCCGTGAATCCCACTGATCCGGTCACCACTCCATAGGTTTCCGTTTTTGTGATCTGTGGGGATCAACACCAGTCTTGTTCCCTGTTAGAATTACTGTTACACCTAGTATAATTACTAGTATTCAGTATTTTCACCAGTTTTTTTTAAACCAAGTAATTACGCTTGGGGATTCCCAGATTCTCGCGCCTCAATCCAAGCCGACTTTCAATGAGCTCCCAGACCTCACAGCCATCTGCACTCGATAATGGCAACCGAACGTCGGCATTCGAAACAATTCCCCAGTGAGCAAGTACGCTCTTAATAGTTGCAGGCTGGGGGCCTTGTCGAATTGATTCGACTACTGGCTTAAGAACAGCAAATGCAGTTTCAGAATCATCTTTGTCCGCCCCGAATCGCTCAACAACCCTGACGAGCCACTGCGGAACCAAGTTTGCCGCGCCACTAATCGTTCCTTGCCATCCAGCCTTCAGCGCATCATGCAATAAAGTCTCATCTCCAATCATGAGCGATGCGTCTGGCGCTAAGCTTCGAAACATCTCAAGGTTCCCGATCTCACTGCTACTATCTTTGAACCCACAGATATTCTCTTGTTGAGCCAGTACCGTAACAACCGACTCCGAAAACGTAAAGCCGGTGAATTTCGGAAAATTGTAAGCGATCACGGGGATTGGACTAGCATCCGCAACTCTCGAAAACCAATCGACAATGCCTTGTTCGCTTGCACTTCTAAAATAACTCGGCGCCATGAGCAGAATCGCCGCCGCGCCAGACTTACCCGCCTGTTCGGCGAGCCAAATCGCTTCCGGCAGACTCGGAGTTGCCACTCCAAGCACAACATTGATACCTTCTGCCATTGGCACTGCCGCCCGAACCAAGTCGCGCTTCTCCACCGCACTCAGGCTCGGCCCCTCTCCATTTGTCCCGGCAACTACAACCCCCGAACATCCACAGGATCGAAAATAGCTAAACAATTGAGCGAGGCTTGCAGTGTCAATTTGCCCATTCTGGTCGAAAGGGGTAACGCAAGCCGGCATGACTCCACTAAAATTCACAATCGTAGTTTAGCCAAAATAGTACTAAAACTGATTTTCTGATACAATACAAATCGCACATGAGTGACGACCCAGTTCCGATATGGTGTAGAACAGGTATCCACCTCGTGACTCCACGGCCATGAGTGATCTTGGATTTGCAATTGTCGGGCTCCTCATTTTTGCCAGTTCGTTTTTTTTCGTCGCGGCGGAATACGCGCTTGTGTCTGCCCGCGAATCAAAAATTGCCCCCCTAGCTAAAAAGGGAAGTATTCAAGACAAGCTGGCTCTTGCCGCAATGGGTGAGCAATCCAAGTACGTTGCAGGAACTCAAGTCTGTATTACATTTCTTAGCATTGCATTAGGTGCAGTCATTGAGCCCTGGCTTAGTGAACAGATTATCGGACCACTCTTTCCAAAGTCCGTTCCCGAATTTGCCGTCAGCTTTGTCTCGATCGTAATCGTCAGTTATCCCCTCGTTGTTGCGGGCGAACTCCTCCCAAAATATCTGGCTCTTCAATTTCCCGAGCAGATCCTTCGAGCGTTCATAGTCCCGCTCCGAATCATCGTCACGATTCTCAAGCCGATCATCTGGTTTTTCGAAAAATCTGGGCAGCTTCTCCTCAAGGCATTAAGAATTCCCGTTGATGAAAACGCAGGAATCTCCCGTGAAGAAATCCACTTCATGATCAAGTCTGGCGAAGAATCAGGCGGAATCCACGAGGATCATGCTGATTTTATTACCAAAGCTCTGCGGCTTGACGAACTAGATGCCGAGGACGCGATGCTCCACCGTCTCGATATCAAATGGCTCGATGTCACCGCTAACCGCGAACAAGTTCTTGACCACCTGAAACATATTCCCAACAGCCGCATCCCGGTTTGTGAGGGCGATATTGATGAAATAGTCGGAATCGCGTACCTTCACGACATTACAATTCACTTGGACGATCCCGATTTTGATCTCCGCAAAATCGCACGATCCGCCGTCTATGTTCCAGAAAGCCTCACACTCAACCGACTTGTAGAGATCATGCGTGAAACAAAAACGCAGATAGTGATCGTGCAAGACGAATATGGTGGAACTCAGGGCCTCGTGACCCTAGAGGATGTTATCGAAGAAGTCTTTGGCGATATGGAAGACCGCCTCGAAAGTGAACGCCCGGCCATCGAACGCACCAGCCCAGGCCGCCTAAGTGTTCGCCCCGATATTCGTTACGACGAGCTTATTGACTACCTCGAACTTGAAGATAATGGTGACCCTGATTACACCACTGAAACCCTGGCAGGAATTATAGTCGACAAAATTGACCGAACGCCCAAGCTAGGCGACACCGTTGACTTGGATATCGGTCGTCTCCGCGTAGAACAAGCAGCTCAAAATCGGATCACGCGAATTGGGTTTTATCCCACCGGACAACAAGAGTCTTCCGAATTAGCCGAATAGCCCTCGCCTTGGGCCAATTCGGTTCAGACAGGTACATTCTTAACTCACCATGTTGGATCGGAAACTCATTCGCGAAAATCCAGAAACCGTGCGCGTCGGTGCCCAAAGAAAAGGGATCGAAGCCCCTGTTGACGAATTCCTGCGAATCGACTCAGAATGGCGATCGACGATCCACGAACTCGAACAAAAAAAAGCCGAATCCAATAAAATTAGCAAGTCGATCGGTGATTCAGTAGCAGTTCTTTCTTTAGTCAAATCAGGATACGGCTCTCTCACTAACGTCGATACAAACGTTCTTAGTTTTGATCATATTAGACTACTAAAGGACTACATCTCAAACTTACTAACATTACTTCAGGGCGGCATAAGACAGTATCTAGAAATGACAGATAGTGATCTAAACTCTCATTTATCTGTTCTCTCATCAATAAAGCAACGGCTAACTGAGTTAATTGATTCTAAGCAAATGATTGACGCCAACGGATACGGAATGATGAGGCAAGATGTTTTGAAAGTTCGAAACAGCCTTTGGGACAAAGTTGAGACAGCAACCCAACACCTCAAGAATGCTCCTGGTCCACTAAAATCAACCATAAAGTCCATCGAGCCAAAAGTCAAAAAACTTGAAGATGAACTTCATACGCTAGAACTCAAATTCCCCAACATGCCCCACGAATCTACTCCGGACGGCATGACTCCCGAAGAGAATGTCGAAGTAAAACTTTGGGGTGAAAAACCGGCAGGGGACTTCAAACCGCATCAAGAGATCGCGGAAGAACTTAAAATGGTCGATTTTGCTGCTGGAGCGAAAATTAGTGGTTCTGGCTTTGTTGTCTATACCGGCTGGGGCGCAAAAGTGGTTCGCGCATTGATTAATTTCATGCTCGATTTCCAAGTTGATCACAACGGATATTCAGAAGTTTATCCTCCGGCCGTTGTTCTCTCGGAAAGCCTCGTCGGAACTGGAAACCTTCCAAAATTCGCCGAAGACCTTTACCGAACCGACGACGATCTATGGTTAGTTCCAACCGCCGAAGTGCCAGTCACGAACATACTACGCGAAGAAATCTTAGAGCCATTCCAGCTTCCCGTTAAGTTCGCGGCCTACACTCCATGCTTCCGAAAAGAGGCCGGAGCGGCCGGGCGAGATACGCGCGGAATATTGCGTATGCACCAGTTCGACAAGGTTGAACTCGTCAAGTTCGTCCGCCCCGAAGATAGCTACGAGCACCTTGAAGAACTCGTCACCGACGCCGAAGGCATTCTTCAAGCCCTTGGTTTGCACTACCGCGTTCTACTGCTTTGTGCCGGAGACATGGGCGATAAAGGGTGTAAGTGCTACGACCTTGAAGTCTGGGCACCGGGCGAGGATCGCTACCTAGAAGTTAGTTCATGTACAAACTTCGAAGCGTTTCAATCACGCCGAGCAAATATCCGGTTCCGACCAGAGCCGGGGGCTCCGCCAGAATTCGTCCACATCCTTAACGGATCTGGGCTTGCTGTGCCTCGGTTGATGGTTGCTTTAATGGAAACCTATCGTCAAGCCGATGGTTCAATCCTCATTCCCAAACCGCTTCAACGGTACATGGGCACGGACGTGATTCCGGTTCCGCCCTCAGCTTAACTGCGGAGGGCGCCTTTTCCGGGAATCACGACATCCGCAACCGCAAAAGCGCGGCGGATATCTTGCAAGACAACTTTCACACGGTTGCCAACCAAATCGTGACCATCAAGCAGTTCTATATAGAACCCCTTGTCTGTCCATCCGATTGCTCGAGTCACGCCAGGAACATGCGATGAACGCACATTACAATCCAACACTTGAGTGCGACGGAAGCCCATCAGCTGCTCGTTGAATTCATCAATCGAACCACCTTTCACCTCAAATTCATCGATCTCAAAGTCAAAGTTAGCCCGCAAATAAAGACCGCGATGCAGTTCATGCTCAAGTTCTTCAATTGCTTCCCCGTCGGCTCCAATCAAATTTTCGACGACGGCCGGATGGCATTGAACATAGAACGCATTGCCTGGTTCGGCAACGCGGCGGCGCATTTCGCGCTCAATCCACAGGCTAATCGTATCAACACTTGGAATTCTCGCCCGACCCTCACACGTCGGACAAACCGAAGTGATGAGTTCCGTAACGCTCTCGCCTGTTCGTTTTCGGGTGATCTCGATCAAACCAAGTGAAGAAATTCTCCCAACACGAGTTCGTGCTCTGTCCCGCTCAAGGCCACTCTGGAAGTGATCCATGAGCTTTTTCTTATCGGCTTCATCTTCCATGTCGATAAAGTCGATAACGATAATACCGCCCATGTCTCGCAGGCGAAGCTGACGACAAACTTCGTCGGCCGCTTCCATATTCGTCTTCAAAATTGTATCGTTCAGACTCTTGGTACCAACCTGCTTACCAGTGTTGATATCAATCGCAGTCAAAGCTTCCATCTGATCAATAACCAGATAACCTCCAGCCTTGAGACGCACATGATGCTCCATCAAATCATCAAGGTCTTTTTCGATTTTATAGTGATCGAAAACCGGTTCGTCTTTATCATAAAGAAAAATCTTATCCTTCAACTTAGGTGCGACCATACTCGCAACCAAAGATACTTTTTCGTATTCATCGGGATCATCAATGACCAATCGGTCGATCTCGTCACCAAATACGTCACGAATTGTTCGATAAAGTAATGTTTGATCGCGATGGACGACGCATGGAGCGCGGAGTTTTTTCGCTGCTTCTAGAACCTGTTTCCAAAGCTGCTCCAAAAATTGTATGTCAGCGCGGAGTTCGGCTTCGGTGCGACCTTCACATTCCGTCCGCATGATCAGTCCGAATGATTCCGGCAGTACTTTCTCACCGATTTTGCGAAGCCGTTCACGCTCACGGCGGTCTTCGACTTTTCGGCTAACCCCTAAGTGGCCCCCTTCAGGAACCAAAACAACATATCGACCCGGCAAACTAATCCGAGTTGTAACCCGTGCGCCCTTAGTTCCGCGAGGCCCTTTTGTGACTTGAACCATTAGTTCCTGTCCAGGCTTAATTAATTCTTTGATCTTACGGCGGCGGAGTTCACTACGTTTTACACTCGCCGGGCTTGTATCATCGCCTTCTTCGGGCACAATATCTCCAACATACAAAAATGCGTTACGCTCGAGGCCAATGTCAACAAACGCCGCATCCATCCCTGGCAATACGTTTTGAACGATCCCCTTAAAAATCGATCCAACAACTCGTTCTTCCCGCTCAACGCGGTACTCCATGAGCTTGCCGTCTTCAAGCAAAGCAATGCGGGTTTCCCGATTGGCCGAGTTAACAATGATCTCGATTTCCGAAGGGCCTCGGGATCGCCCTTGACGAGGTGGAGGACTACTTGATGGTCGGGCTGGTCGGCTGGATGTCGTGCGTGGGGAGCGCGTGCGGCTCCGAGTATTTTCGTTTCTCAATCTTAAATTCCTTTTTCTAGAGCCGTAGCTCATTTATTTTCCGGGGTCAATCGAATTGGCGGAAGGTCAGAACTTCATCGCGACTTATCGAGCCCGCACCGGACACTTCAAAGGATACCAGTCTAATCTCAACTAATGCCCGCCGAGACCCGGTAAAGTCATAAACATGCTTGACCCCCGTGTCACCCAACTTGCCGAGATGCTCTGTACGCACTCAACCGAACTCGGCCCCGAAGATAATCTCCTGATCCACGCCTCAGACATTCCTTATGAGTGTGTCGCCGAGCTTGTACGAGTGGCACAATCAAAAGGGGCAAACGTAGTTCTTCGGCAAGAAAACGCCGTATCCCGACGTCAACTCATGCTTGGTATGACCGAGAAGAATACAAAGCTCATCGCCGACATTGAACTTCACGAGATGAAGCAAATGACCGCTTACATCGCATTGCGTGGATCACACAACGTAAGCGACATGAGTGATCTCCCAAGCGAAAAGTCAAAAATGTGGCAACAACTCTACGCCACTCCAGTTGTCTTTGGTCAACGAGTACCTCACACCAAATGGGCCGCACTCCGCTGGCCCAGTCCAAGCATGGCCCAAATGGCCAACATGCCAACTTCCAAGTTCGAAGATTTTTATTTCAGTGTCTGTACACTCGACTACAAGAAGATGGAAGAAGCGGCAAAACCTCTTGTCGAGCTTATGAACAAAACTGACCGAGTTAAACTCATCGGACCTGGCACTGACCTCAGTTTCAGCATCAAAGGGATCGGTTCAGTCTCCTGCCACGGGAAACGCAATATCCCTGACGGCGAGTGTTTCTCCTGCCCGGTCAAGGAATCCGTTAATGGCGTTGTTCAATACAACACAGTCAATCTCTACCAAGGTAAAGATTTCAAAGACATCAGATTCGAAGTCAAAAACGGCAAAATCGTCGATGCCCAAGCTGGCCCAATGACCGAAGAACTCAACAACATTCTCGACACCGACGAGGGTGGACGATACTTTGGCGAATGGAGCCTGGGCTACAACCCCCACGTCCTGCACCCTATGCGCGATACGCTCTTCGACGAAAAGATCGCAGGTTCATTCCACTTCACCCCAGGCAATGCGTATACCGGCCCAGGCGGAAACGGCAACACGAGTGCAATCCACTGGGATATAGTGTGCATCCAACGCCCCGAATATGGTGGCGGTGAAGTCTGGTTCGACGATGTCCTGATTCGAAAAGACGGAATCTTTGTTCTGCCTGATCTAGCCGGTCTCAATCCGGATTTGCTTGGCTAAAAATGAGAAGGGCGAGGTTGACCCTCGCCCGCTTTCTCGTCTGCCATGCATTTACAAAGAAAACAAAACTGATTTTCGCTTAATATCCGCCAGAATCACCACTCTTCAATTGCTGTAATCCGCTATTAGAAGAATCTGCACCGGCAGCCGAACCCGCATTTGAATCAACTGGCGCCGCAGTAGAACTCGGCGCAGTCGCGGTGTCAGGCTGTTGAGTGGCCTGAGCTTGGGGGGTGGTAGGTGCGGGTTCGGATGCGGGCTGACATCCAATCAACACGCATCCAATTGCAATCACCAAAAGCAAACTGAACTTCATCAGTTTGTTGTCCCATCAAACGGATTGTTCGGTACAAATGCTGCCGGATAGAACGTCGGTCCGGCAATCCATCCCCGAATAAATGCTCCTGGAACTGTAGGGATCCTTCCCTGAGAATCCAAGAATTGCCATGGCTGTTGGGCAATTAGTCGACCGTTTCCGCTCGCATTGTTTCCACTTCCGTATGGGATGTATTTAGCCGACGTATCCGCCATAACATGAACTGAGCCTTGGCCGAACGCATGCCAAGATGGGCCAGCAACTTCAAATGCCATTCCATATGCCGAACCGGAAGGAGAATCTTGTGGACGACCTGCAGGGTTATAAACGCAGTTCACTCCTTGAATAGGACAATTTAATCGAGGACTGACTGCGGCAAATCCATCGTATGTGTATGTCCCCATTCCCGGCCAGATCATTGTCAATTTGCTGATTGCTGCCAAGTTGTCTTGACTCATCCCTTGCAAGAATCCATTGAAACTCATATTAGAACCTTGCGGGTTCTTGACTCGCGCACCAGCTAGATAGCACCCGGCAAGAGTTCCACTTGTAAATGAACGCTTGTCGTTGCTCGGATTCAACATCGCATAGTTCTTGCGGTACGGTTCGGTTGAATTGTGCCAAACCAAGGCTGACTCCGCTTGGAGAGTCGGCTGAGCTGCCAAATTGCACCAATCCGCTGGACTAGCAGAATAATTGGCGGCATTTCGATAACTCGGCTGAACCGCTTGTGTCAGATCCGGAACCGTCCCTAGCGGGAACAAATCATCATAGTCAGTCATGTAAATAACAATCGCCGTGCCTGCTTGTTTCGACTGTGATAAATATTGAGTTCGTTTTGCCGCAACTTTAGCCTGCGAAAAAACAGGGAAGAGGATCGCCGCTAAAATCGCGATGATCGCAATGACAACCAGGAGTTCGATGAGAGTGAAAGCCTTTCGCATAGTGTTTTGCCTCGCTGCAAAAAATGATTGCATCTGAATCAAAAGTGTTTCGATTCACTTGCATTATATGACATCTTTTTACAAATCGATCAAATAATCTACAAAACGGCTAAAATAATTTTCATGCCCCGGTTCCAAATCGACACGGACTATCTCATAACCGTCCTTCAGGATCTCATAAACACACCAAGTCCAACGGGCGACACGGCATGGGCAATCTCATTTGCGCAAAATGAACTTGATAGCATCGGTGCAACGACCTTTGTCACCCAAAAAGGAGCACTCGTTGCCCACTACCCTGGACTCCAAGATAACAAACCCCGTGCTCTCACCGCACACATCGACACCCTCGGACTCATGGTCGCCGAGATCAAGTCGAACGGACGAATTCGCGCTACCCCTATTGGGGGACTCATGATGCCAACGGTGGAAAGTGAAGGAGTCACCATTCAGACACAATCCGGCACAGGGATACGGGGCAGTGTTGTCTTGGAGAACGGTGCGGCGCACGTTAACAAAGAGGCTCCCACCGCCGCCCGAACCGCACACAATCTTGAAATTCGTATTGACGAACGAACAAATTCAGCCGAGGAAACGCGGCTACTCGGCATTGAAATCGGGGATTTTGTCTATGTTGACCCAAAATTTGAGAGAAATGAATCTGGATTTATTCGCTCACGCTTTTTGGATGATAAAGCATGCGTCGCTTGCCTCATCGCTGCACTCAAAGCGCTCCACGACGCCGGTGTCAGTCCCGCCCAACGAACCCACGTTCTAGTCAGTAACTTTGAAGAAGTAGGGCATGGCGGCATGGATAGCCTTCCGACCGACCTTAACGAATATCTTGTACTCGACATGGCGGTTGTCGGAAACGGTCAGAATGGCAGCGAATACAACTGCTCACTCTGTATCAAAGACAGTTCTGGACCTTATAGTAAAGAATTCAATTCCAAGCTCAGCGACATTGCGAATCGTGCAAACATCGAGCTCAAACGAGACATCTACCCCTACTACGGATCTGATGGAAGCGCCTATTGGCGCAGCGGAGGTTCTGCGCAAGTCAGCCTAATCGGCCCCGGAGTCGATACATCTCACGGCTACGAACGAACCCATATGCATGCCCTTCGAGACACCGCACAGTTGATTGCTGAATATTTGATCGAAGAAAATTGAAATGAATCCCCTGGTTGTAACCAGGGGATTATCTCTATCATCTGCCTCGCTTTTTATAAACAAGTTCCGGTTGTGCTGGTGAAACAATATGAATTTCAACAGTATCAAACGCATTCGTGCTGACCATGTATTTTCCGTCGCCCGTAAAGGCAAGCGGTGAACCGACATAACTCCGATTGTCAATCTGTGCTACTTCTTTATAGAAACTCAAGTCCCACACTCGGATAGTTCCATCGATTGCGCTGGTCGCCGCATAACGACCATTCGGTGTAAAGTCGGCTGCAGTCACAAAATCTGTATGACCGGGCATCGCTTTAAGGCGACTTTTATTAACGAGGTCAAAAACTGTCACATTACCGTCGCGACCGCATGTGATTCCTCGTGAGCCGGCTCGATTCATTGCAAAACCATTTGCCCCCTGTCCACCAGGAAGTGAAAACTTTAGGACAGTCTTGAGCGTGTTTGGAGCGAGCAATCGAAGCCCTTCGGCTTGCGTCCCCGCATAGACAGAACCCACCTTAGAAAAAAATGCACCGTAGTAATTGGCTGGTTCGCCAACAACTTTTGCGACGGGATTGCCACCACTGATATTCCAAAGACAAATTGCGTCGTCCTTACCGACACTCAAAAATTGCTTTCCGTCAGCCTTGTAAGAGATTGACTGGATTCCACGAGTGTGCCCCTTTTCCCGTGGGAATTCTCGCAGTTTTTGACCAGTCTTAGCATCCCAAAGGAAAATCTTAGCTTGTTCATCACCTGTGAGGACATATTTGCCATCCGGGGAAAATGCCGCTGCGTACGCCGGTTGCGCATGACCAAGAAGTGTTACGGTTGCAATCTTCCCGCCTGCATCCATAATTTTCACCTGAGAATTCTCTAGGCAAGCAATGAATCGAGAATCCTTCGGCGAAGCGGCGAGTGCGACCGCGCGAATTCCATCCA
>JBJXDW010000093.1:0-18473 GCA_046154445.1 Fimbriimonadaceae bacterium
TCGTTGTTTGCACTCTTGTCCTTGATTTGATTAACGTCGAGGGGTTTTCGGGTGGCTTTTTGATTTTCGACGTATTTGAGTGTGCCGACGGTCGCAAAGACGGCTCCGACGACAAGGATTGAAGCGGCAAGAGCGGCAGCCCATCGGTTGGGGCCAGCACTGAGGGGTTTTGGTGAGGGCATAAATCGTTCTTGCGACGATTTTTTTTGTTCAGGGCGAGAGCCTTTGATTCCGCTGATCATTTTTGATCGGGCTTGGAATTCTGCTTTGAGCTCAGGGTGTTTTTTTAGGAAGGCTTCGATTGCTTTGGCGTCTTGGCTTTCGGTGAGTTGCCAGAGTTTTTCGCTGAGATCGGGAGGGATGTTCATTTAGATTTCCCTCGCATCTGCTTTCTCGTAGATTTCTTTGAATCGCTCGCGGGCACGGAAGAGGCGCGTTTTTGCGGCGTTGGCCGAGCATCCGAGGCTGTCGGCAATTTCTTGGAGGCTCAGTTCGTCCCAGTAGAAGAGGGTGAGGATGGCCCGGTCATTAGGGTGGAGGACGGTCATGATTTCGTTGACTCGTGGGTCGCCGTCTTCGGTGGGGGGTTCTCGATCGGGGATGGTTTCGACAAAGTTGTCGAATTCAGATTGTTTCTTTTTGAATTTGAGTTTGCGGGCTTGTTGGATTGATCGATTGACGGCGATGCGGAAGAGCCAGGTGGAAAATTTTGATCGACGGTCGAATCGGGCGAGGTTTTTGTAGACGAGGGTGAAGATTTCTTGGACGGCGTCGGCGGCTTCGTCGTTATCGAGAAGGATTCCTCGAGCGATGGCGTAGACGCGGTCGAAATACTTTTCGTACAAAAGTTGGAAGGCGTGATGGTCTGACGACAGAACACGGTCGACGAGGACGAGGTCGTCATCGAAGTGATCGCTTAATATTTTGTCGTAGGTGTTGGACAACACTGTTATTTTGGACGAAGATTGGTTTGGAGGGGTTACCAGTGGCGGGTACTGGTTTTTTTGGGGTTTGTTCCCAAATGAAATCCCGGGTTGCGCTTGGCTTACCCCGGGCTACCCATATGCGTATTTTGAGATTAGTTGTCACCACGCTGAGAACGCGTTTGCATTTCAGCAGGGAGATTCTTGCCTACGTTGGAATGACATGCTCAAAGAGCAGGAAAATCAGTTACCAGAACTGAAAATTGAGACGTTAAAGCAATTGTTAGGGCATGTGGGGATTGAGAATTCTGGGAAGGTCTAAGGCTGGCGGAGTGGGAAGCCGGAAGTGATCGCTTGGATGGCGGCGAAGTTGAGGAGCCCGAGGATTATGGTTGGGACGAGGAAAGCGAGTTGTGGCTTGGCTTTCATGAGGCGGACTGAGCCGAAGGCGAAGAGGTACGCGAATGAGACCATCGCGGGGAAGAGGTAGCGGGCTTGGCCTTGGAAGTATTGGAGGTTGAAGCGAATGAATAGGAGCGTAGTGAAGGTAAGGAGAACAAGGTGGAGGATTTGGAATCTTTTGGGCTGGGGGAGGGCTTGGTCGTCGGCTTCGGCTTTGATTTCGCGGAAGCCGATTTGACCGAAGAAGGCGATTCCGCCCGTGATCAGGAAGATTGCGGAATATAGTGAGCCGGCTTGGGCTGTGCGCATGGAATCGAATAAGAAAATGTCCATGTAACCAAATGCGCCGATGAATGAGCGGGCGGTCCACCAGAGCACCATGTTGAGCCAGTAGCCTTGCCCTCCAAACATTTCGATGAATGTGCTGGCTTGTGGTGAACCGGTGAAGGCGGCGTTGAAGACCGAGACGGCGAAGAAATCGCCGTAGAGTCCTTTGTTTCGGAGGAGCCAGGGGAGCGCAATGAGGATGCCGGTGCCGAGAGCGGCGGCCCAGATGAAAGCGGCGTTTTTGGGACGGCGTTCGGGGTCGGGGTCGCGCATGAGAAGAGCGGTGGCGATGACAGGGATGCAGACAAGGCCAGTGGTTTTTGTGAGGATGGCAAGGCCGGTAATCGCACCAATTATGAGAGCAAGTTTGAGGCTCCATCCTTGCTGTAATCCTTTGACGGCGAGAGCGAATACCCAGGTAACGAGAGCGTAGAGGAGAGGGTCGTTTGAGATGGCCGCGTGGAGGGCGACATTCATGGGGAGAAGGGCGGCGAAAGCGGTGGCGGCGAGGGCGATATCTTGGCGTTGGAGCCCCCAGATTCCAGCGAAATAGATTCCTAGGAGTCCGGCGAGGCCGATAACTGAGTTGAGGAATCGGAGGCGGAATCCAGAGCCGGGATCGGCGGGCTCTGCGCCAGTGATTTTGCTCCATCCGGCGGCAAGGATGTAATAGAGGGGTGGCTGGTGAGATTGGTAGTTTTCGTAGGCTTCGGAGTCGCCGACTTTGAGGACAGGGAAGCCTTTGCCTTCGGTGAGGTGGGCGATGTAGTTGGCGTGTTGTCGCTCGTCGGGGGCACCGATGTCGTTGGCGGATTGAGGAACCATTTGCCCGGTTACCGGATCAGCCATGCGCTGATAGCGCAGGACTCCGGATTCGCGGTAGGGTGTGAGTGAGTTATAGACTCCCGTGAGGATTAAAAATGTGACGAGTATGAGATAGAGGGCACCGGGGAGCTTCATGCGGGGTTTATTTTATTCGAGTTGTTGGTGGAAAAACCTGCAGGTTTATTGCCTTTTGAAACATCTGAACGCTATTTTTGGTAGAATAGGTGCATCAAAAACTTTCGTTTTTGGAACGAGGTCTAGGCATTATGAATGGAAAACGCATGTTGATAGCGGCTCCTGTAGTTGCAATTTCGGTTGCAGCATTCGCCCTTCTTTCGGCTCCATCGTTCGACTCTTTTAAGTCGACTTTGTTGAAAGCTGAGGGAGTTTCGGCGACGGTTCAGGTGAACGTTGGAAGTCAAACGAGTGAATATAAGATTGATTTGGCGAAACCCGATCGAGTTCGACTTGAGACGGATAGTCAGTTGATTGTTGCTGATGGTAAAGATATCACAACCTTTATGAAGGGAAAGAATCAGTATTATTCGGTTCCTCAGACAGCACAGGCATTGGCTGAAGTGATGAGTCCGATGGAGTATCAAGTTTGGACTCCGTTCTTTAATGAAAAAGCATTTGCGAAGGTTGCACGAATTGAAAAATCCGGTGAGCGCAAGCTTTCTGGTCAGAACCACGACGTGATTCACGTAGAAGCGGATGCAAAGGGCGATACCGTGATGGATTTTTACATTAACCAAAAATCCAAAATGCCGAGTCGTTTGACGATCAGTAGCAAGACGTTGACGGGTACATCTGATCAAATCGTTTCGATGAACGATGTGGTCTTAGGGGCAAATTCGGCTTCGCTTTACGCTTTCACGGCTCCGGCTGGTGCAGAAAAGATTGACTTGAGCACGATGAATGCTGGCGTATGGGGCTGGGATTTCAAGAAAGCTCTTGACCAAGCTCAGGCAAGCGGCAAACTTGTTATGATTGACTTCATGGCTAGTTGGTGTGGCCCTTGCAAAATGATGGAAGCGCAAGTTTTCCATACAGATGAGTTCAAGAAAGCAACGGCAGACATGGTCTTGGTTAAAGTTGATGTTGATGCATCGACAGACATTGCGGCTCGCTACGGAATTGAAGCGATGCCGACCTGCAAGTTTGTCAATGGTAAGGGTGAAGTGATTCACGAATTCGTCGGTTACGGTGGATTTGATCAAGTGATGGGCGAGGTTCAAACAGCTAAGTCCAAGTTTGGTAAGTAAGGCTTACTCAGCAAAAATACTAAAAAAGACCTGGTGTCGACATAGACACCGGGGATTTTTCGTCCGATAGAAATGGTTAGGCATTTGGGTTCGTTTTATCTGAGTGCCTGGTTACAGAGCGGTACAATTCGCGAACTTTCCACCCGGATTGGCACGAACAATCCGAGCTGAGAAGGAGACCAAACGTAGTGGCGACAACGACAACGGACACCGACAGTTCCCAGGCAGATGGGCAGAAGAGTCCGGTTAGCCGACCTAGCGATCGGCTTACCCACGATGATTATCGTGAACTCTTAAAACAGCTATACCTAGCTCGTTATTTTGATGTTCGTTTGATCAAGGAGAAAAAACGTGGGCGTTTGCGCGGCACTTTGTATAGTAGCCATAACCAAGAAGCGATTTTGGTTGGGTCTTTGTTTGGGCTAGAGCCTACAGATTGGATTTCACCGATTCACCGGGATATGCCTGCATTCTTTTTGAAAGATTGTCGTAATGGTTGGGATAATCCTGATCGGATGGGGATGACGATTGAGGAACTTTGTTCGCAGGTTTGGGGGAAAGCCACTTCTCCGGGTCGGGCTCGGGATAACTGGAGCCATATTGGGAGCAAGGCCAAGCATATTATTCACTCGACTTCAATGCTTGCGGGGACGATTCCGGCGGCAACGGGGGTTGTGTTAGCAGATCGATTGAACGGCTTAAATACGATTGCGATGACCTTTAATGGTGAAGGGTCAACGGCACAGGGAGTTTTTCATGAGGCGATTAACTTTGCAGCGGTTGAGAAGTTGCCAGTGGTTACGATTATTGAGAACAACCAGTGGGCTTATGGCACACCAACTCATTATGAATACGCTCAGGAAGACTTTGCTCGGCGTGCCGATGGTTTTGGGATTCCGGGATTTGTTGCCGATGGTCAAGACGTTATTGACGTCTTCGATAAGGTCATGAATGCGGTTGAGCACGCACGCAGTGGGAAAGGTCCGAGCATTGTTGAATGTAAGACATTCCGAGCTTATGGACATGGCGATCACGATGATGATCGAGCGGATCGGTATCGGCCCGAAGAAGAAGTAGAAGAAGGTCGCAAACGCGATCCGATTGCCGTGATGAAAGCGAGAATGATTGGGATGGGGATTTTGTCGCAGGAGGAGGCTGATAAGCATCCGGCAGAAGGAAAAGGGGCGGGCGAAGTGACCGATCACGATTTTCCAGAAGATGTTGTGGCTTATTTGACGCGGGGCGTTCAGTTTGCGATTAAGGCTCCGGTTCCCGACGAAGCGGAAGGCGCGATGTGGGTTTTCCGGGAGGAGAATTAAGATGGCAGCACCCGTTTCAACTGAAGTAAAATCGAATTATCTTACGGCATTGCGAGAAGCGATTGCGGAAGAGATGGAACGCAACCCGCACATGATTTGTATGGGTGAAGACATTGGTCCGCTTGGGGGTGCGTTTGGTGTGACTGACGGGTTGCATGCGAAATATGGGCGCGAGCGAGTTTATGATATGCCGATTAGTGAAGCGGCGATTGTGGGCACGGCTTGTGGACTTTGTTTGAATGGCAAAACGGTAATGGTTGAAATGCAGTTTATTGACTTCATTTCTTGTGGTTTTGACCAGATTGTTAATATGACGGCGACTTATCACTATCGAACAGCTGGAGAAGTGAGTATGCCGATGGTTATTCGAGGACCGGCGGGGGCTTATGGTGGTGGTGCGCTTTACCATAGCCAGATGAATGAAGCTTGGTTTGCGAATTCTCCGGGTCTCAAAATTGTTTGTCCGAGCACGGTTTATGATGCGAAGGGCTTGATGAAAGCAGCTTTACGCGATCCGAATCCAGTGATTTTTTATGAAATCAAGGATCTGTATCGCCGGCGCGAAATTGAAGAAGTTCTTCCTGAAGAGGATTACATAGTTCCTCTCGGCAAGGCTCGAGTTGCTTTAGAAGGCGACGACCTGACGATCGTGACTTATGGTCAAAATGTTTATCATGCGCTTGCCGCCGCTGAGAAGCTGAAAGAAGAAGGATATTCTGCTGAAGTTATCGATATTAGAACGATCGTGCCTCTGGATGAGGAGACAATTCTTGAGTCTCTGAAGAAGACGAATCGGCTTGTGGTTGTTAATGAAGCACCGATGACTTGTGGATTTGCGGGTGAGATTTTGAGCCGCATGGCAGAGAAGGCGTTCGAGTATTTGGATGCGCCTCCGGTTCGAGTGACTCGTATGGATACACCAGTGCCATGGGTTAAGCCGCTTGAACTTTATGTTTTGCCGAGTGTGGCGAAAATTGTTGAAGCTGGCTTGAAGGCTTGCAAGTATTGATTCGATGAAATGTTAGCCCTTGATCTTACTGAGATCGGGGGCTTTTTCTATTTGGGGGTGTATTTTCCGATGAGGATTGGGATTTCGGATTCTGTATCAATGATCGCATAGCCTATAGTTCGGCTTTGCTTGAATGGGTTGTCGCCGGAGATGGAGAGGTTTATGGCAGCATTTTGTTGTAGGAAAGGGATGCCAATATTGTCGCCTTCGGGGATTATTTCGACGCTGAGGTTGCGGAAATCGTTGGGCCCATCGAGGAGTTGGTTGCAGCCGAGCGATCGCAGTGATTCGGTAAGGTTTGTTTGATCCGCGAATGTGAAATTAGAAGCTGTTGAATTGGTTGGTTCATCTTTACCTTGGAGAAGCAGATGGAAGAATTTTTGATTGGGGAAGAATTGGTCGGAATTTGTTGGCCATGCGATGAAGGCGGTGTTTTCTGATTTTCCAATCCAGGCATCGGAGCCGTTCATTGTTTTGGTTTTTGCGACTTGGAATGTGGTGGTAAACGTTGTTACACCCATGCTCGTTATGGACTCGTTGCGTTCAAATCCGGGGTTTTTGATCGTTACTTCGGGTTGGAATTGTCGGAGCCAGCGATCCATTGCTCGTTGGGCGGTGAGGCCAACACTGCCCAAGTAGATAATGTCGGTACCGGTCTTCTCAGCCATTTCTGAGATGAATGGCTTTTGAAGGGGGATCGGCCAAATCATCCAGAGGGACGATCCAACTTTGAGGCTTTTGTTTGTTTTTAGATTGATGAGGATGGGGTTGAGGCATTGGATGAGGGGGTATTCATCGGGAGCATCTGTGCGGAGAAATTTTGCCGCTTGTTGATACGATTTGCCTTCAGATGAGGCGAGAATGGTTAGTCCAGATTGGTAGGAACTGAGAACCGGGAAAAGAAAATGATCCTTTTGGAGGGCGATTTCGTTGACGTTTTGTTTAGCGAATTCGTTGTAACTATTATAAAACGCTTGATAATCTTCTTGAGCTGGGGTTCGAGGTCTAAGGGGGGTTGTGTCGGTTGGAAATTTGTAGGTGGTGCTACTATTGCATGCGGTTAGAGCGATAGCAATGAGGGCACCGATTTGGACTTTTTGGATTTGCCTCATGAGATCATTTTAGTTGTTTGCGGGGAATTTTCATGAGTCGTTCAGATGTTTTAACTGATAGAGACATCATCCGGTGAATTTTCCTGTATACTCGGCCTGAACTGAGGAGACCTCAAGTGTCGAGTTATTTGGGGCTCGGCGGAGGTTGTTTGGATTGATTATGAAAAACGGATTGCTTCAGATTGCGGCTTTATCGCTCGCACTGGTATCGATGAGTTTCATTGGTGGATGTAAAGATCCCAATGCAACTAAGACTGATGAGCCTGGTACTTCCACATCTGGTGGTGGCGGTACAGCAGCTTCTGGCGACACGATTAAAATCGGAATGGTTGCCAGTTTGAACGGCGAGCAACGCCCTTGGGGTGTTGACTGCGAGGCAGGTGGATTGCTTGCAGTCAAGTTGTTCAATGATGCTGGTGGTGTTGACGGCAAGAAAGTCGAATTGGTTATTGAAGATAGCAATTCAAAGCCTGAAGAAGGCAAATCGGCGGCTTCTAAATTGGCGGGCGACGGTGTTATTGCGATCATCGGCGAAGTTGCTAGCGGGATTAGCCAACAAATGAAATTGGTAGCTTTGGACGCAAAGATTCCGATGGTAGCCGTCGGGGCGACAAACCCAGACGTTACGAAAAATGGTAACGGTTTGATTAGCCGCGTCTGCTATACAGATGATCTTCAAGGCCCCGTTATGGCGAAGTTTGCGATTGACAAGGGTTTGAAGCGCGTTGCGGTCATGACCGACAAAAAATTGCCTTATTCCACAGGATTGAGCGCGACGTTTATCAAGCGATACAAAGAGCTGGGTGGTCAGATTGTTGCGGAAGAGAGCTATCAGGCAGGCGAAACCAACTTTGGTGGTCAGCTAACGCGTGTTAAAGCAACAAATCCGGACGGGATTTTTATGTCGGGTTACTTCAACGAAGTTGGCCCGATGTCACGACAGATTCGCCAGGCTGGCATGACAAATGTTATTTTGATGGGTGGCGATGGTTGGGATAGCGCAGATTTGATATCTAACGGTGGCGATGCGATCGTTGGTGGTTTCTTCTGCAATCACTATAACGATAAAGAAGATCGACCGGAAGTTCAAAAATTCTTGACCGATTACAAAGCGAACAACAACGGCAACTTGCCAGGAACCACAATGGGCGCCCTTGGTTATGATGCTACGGCGCTTGTCTTGGATGCATTGAAGCGACTGGGCGCGGCGAAGAAAGAGTTTACGGCGGAGAATTTGGCCGCAGAAATCATGAACACAGAAAACTTCATGGCAGTAAGCGGCAGCATCACTTTGAAAGGAACGCAAGGCGATCCTGAGAAACGTGCGCTGATCGTTGAAGTGAAAAAGGATGGCTTCCAGTTCTACAAGTCATATGAACCGGCAGAAGTGATGGCTCGCTAAGGCGAGCCACCTATATCCCTTATGGAAGCGGTGTTTCCCCTTGTCGCAGGTTTGCACCTGGACTTCAATGCGTTGCCTCAGCAGTTGATCAATGGGATCGTAGTTGGTTCAATCTACGCTCTCATTGCTCTGGGTTATACGATGGTTTACGGCGTTTTGCGCCTGATTAACTTTGCGCATGGTGAAGTTTTTATGCTTGGGGCATACGCCGCTCTATTGACTTCTTACACGATGGGTTATTCGCCGGAAGCGGTGAAGAAGATTTTTCAGAGCGGCGGTGAAGTGACAAGTAGTCCGCTGAATTTGGTTATTTTAATTTTGATTTCGATGGCGGTTTGCGCGATTATTGGCGCCTTGATTGAGTTTTTTGCCTATCGTCCGATGCGTGGCGAATCTCGGACGGCGGCTTTGATTACGGCGATCGGGGTTTCGCTGTTCTTGCAATATGCTGGTCAATTGTTTTTGCCAGCAAATCCCCCGCCAAGTATTTCGGACAAAGTGAATCCTTATTCAGGTTCATTTTCCCATGTGTTTAAGCCGGCTGAGATTGCGGCCGATGGGAATGTGATTAGTACGGCGATGGAAGTGAGCATCACTCACGGTCGCTTGACGATGCTTGTTACGGTTATTGTTTTGATGATGTTGTTGACATATTTGGTTATGTATACGAAGGCAGGCCGGGCGATGAGGGCGGCGAGTCATGACTTTGATTCGGCGGCATTGATGGGGATCAATGTCAATCGGGTGGTGACGTTTACGTTTATGTTGGGATCGGCTCTGGCGGGGGCGGGGGCGATGATGTTGGCGACGTTTGAAGGGACGGCTTTGCAGCCGTTCTTTGGGGTTTTGCCGGGGGTTAAGGCGTTTGTTGCGGCGGGGTTGGGGGGAATTGGGAATATCCCAGGGGCGGTATTAGGAGGGATTGTGATGGGGCTGGCCGAGACTTTTGTGACTTGGCTCGGGTTTAGCCAATATAAGGATGCGGTGGCGTTTGTGATTTTGATTATTGTTTTGCTTTTGAAGCCAGGTGGTTTGCTCGGTTCGAGCAAGGTGGAGAAGGTATGAGTCTCAGCAAAATTTTGGGAACACGAGTTGTTTCAATTTTGTTGGCGGTTGCGGCCTGTGTGATATTGGATAAGGCACTCAGCTCAGTTATCCATGATGCTTATTACATTCGTCTTGTGATGTTGGCGGGCATTTATGTGACGTTGACTGTGAGTTTGAACCTCATTAACGGGATTACGGGACAATTTTCGATTGGGCATGCGGGTTTTTATATGGTGGGTGCCTATGCGGCGGGGCTGAGCAGTAATTTTCTCTATGACAAACAGCCTTTGGCGATGCCGGCCTATTTGCTTATTTCTGTATTGATTGGAGCGGGTGCGGCGGCGATTGCGGGATTGATTGTTGGGTTGCCCTCGTTGAGGTTGAAGGGAGATTATTTAGCGGTTGTCACGCTGGGGTTTGGCGAGATTATTCGGATTGTTACTTTGAACCAAGAGAAATGGGGCGGTTCTTACGGCTACAACTTGACGCACAAATATCAGTCGATTGCTTTTGTGTTTCTTTTGGCAATTTTGTGTATTGCGGTGTGCCGGAACTTGCTTAAATCGGTTCATGGACTTTCGTTTTTGGCGATTCGTGAGGATGAGGTCGCGGCTCAGGCGATGGGGATTAACCTGACAAAGACAAAGGTTACGGCGTTTGTTGTCGGAGCGGCATTTGCGGGGGCGGCGGGGGCTTTGTTTGCCCACGATTCTGGATTTATTAATCCTGATTTGTTTAAGATGGAGGTTTCTTTCCTTATCTTAACCATGGTTGTTTTGGGGGGTACGGGATCGATAACTGGATCGGTGATTGCGGCGATGACACTGTTCATTATTCCGGAAATGGGTCGGATTATCAAGTTTGAGGTGAGTCAGGGGATGTTGGTGGCTTTACTCCTGGCGGTGGGAGCGATGGTCTGGTCGATTCGACGCACGACGAATCATTTTCATGGAGCGAAGCCGCAGAAGAGTTTCCGCTATTTGCTTTCGGTTGTTGTTCCGATCGGAGTTGGGTTTGGTCTAGGAAAAGTGATTGAAACCTATACGATTTTGGGAGACAAAATCTATAAAGCGAACGATCTTCGGTTTGTAATTCTCGCCTTGGTGTTGTTGGTAGTGATGTTGATTCGTCCGACGGGATTGTTTGGTCATCATGAATTCAGTTGGGATTGGGTGAAGAGTAAGTTGAATCGGCGACCGGTGGAGGCAGAGGCTTAATCTGATGGCAGTTTTGAGCATGGAGCAGGTGACCATCAAGTTTGGTGGTTTGACGGCGGTGAACGCGGTCACTTTTGATATTGAAAAAGGGGATCTTTATGGGTTGATTGGGCCGAACGGAGCGGGGAAAACGACTTGCTTTAACATGATTACGGGGGTTTATACGCCGACGAGCGGGAAGGTGATTTATGATGGGCGGGATATTTCGGGGATGCCGCCGAACAAGATTGCGGAGGTCGGGATTTGCCGCACGTTCCAGAACATTCGGCTGTTTTCGGCGCTTTCGGCACTTGAGAATGTCATGGTTGGGGCTTACTTGCGGCACGAGACTTCGCTACTGAGCGGGTTTTTGCTTTCGCCGCGGGCGATAAAGGAAACTGCGGAATTACGCAAGAGGGCAATGGAGTTTTTGAGCGTCGTGGATTTGGCGGAGGAAGCGCATTCGCGGGCGGCGGATTTGAGCTATGGGAAACAGCGACGCCTTGAGATTGCGCGGGCGATGGCGACGAACCCGAAGTTGATTTTGCTTGATGAGCCGGCGGCGGGGATGAATCCGCAAGAGAAGGATGAGCTCCGGGCGGTTGTATTGCGGATTCGGGATGAGTTTGAGAAGACGGTGCTCTTGATTGAGCACGATATGAAGTTTGTTATGAATTTGTGTGAGAAGATCGTGGTTTTGGATCATGGGGAAGAAATTGCTCGGGGCGGCCCGGCGGAGATTCGGAGTAACCCGAAGGTGATTGAGGCTTATTTGGGCGAAGCGGTTTAGTTTTGGAGATTGAAACGAGCAGGCTTCTTTTTCGTATTTAACTTCTGTGAAGTCCCTGATATCGATAAAGCTAAGAAGTTTGCATTATCTTTTACGCATCTGTACCTTGGCAATGACGGTGCTGCCCTTGCCTTGGGCGTTGGCAACACTTTGGATTGTCCAGAGATCAAGCAGGTTGTCGCCATCTACAACTGAACCGCTGTAGTCGCCCCATGCACCGCCTTCGGTTGCGGCGACACCTTCAGCAAGTTTGAGGAAAGGACTTAGGGTGCCGGGGCGGTCATTTACTTGGCGGATGGCGGCTCGGGCACTGATGAACATGGACGGGCTGGTTTCTTGGAATCCGACGAGGACATCGTTTTGTTTATTTACGGCGATGGTCGTTTGAATATAACTGCTGTCAGAATCGGCGATCAGTCCGGATTGGACTCGGGTTCCGTCGAGTTTGAATTGGTGCCATCGGATGGCGGCTCGGTTGTTAACATTGACGGTTTGCGAGAACCAGAGCGAACCCGACTGGAGGACGACGTTCTTTGGGTTGCGGTCACCGGAGGCGGTTCGTTGGGTGACGCCTTTCATTGGCGATTGGGGGGGATAGCCGAAATTGGCGATGAAGTGGGGTTTTCGGACAACTTCGGCGATGTAGGGAGCGCCGTCGGCATCTTCGGAGACGCGGGTGATGATGATTTCTTGGTTTGTTAGGTAGGCAAAGTACAAGTCATCGATGCGATCTTGGACAAATACGGGATGGCCGAGACTGCCAAAGAAGTGGTAGGCGTTGGCGGGTTTACCGGATCGGAGGTCGGCGGATTTCATGACAAAGGTTTCTTCGGGGCCGCCGGGGTAGGTGCAGCCGATCCATTTTCGGCTGTATCCGATGGCTCCGCCATCGACACCTTGGGGAGTTGGGACGGGGTAGGTGTTCCAGGCTTTGGTGGGGTCGGATGTTTCGGATACCGATATGTTCATGGGCTTGAGGCCCTCTTTATCCCACGGATTCCAGTGTTCGAATGCGAAAGTGCGGTTGTGGATGTCGAAGACAAATTTAGGGTCGATGCCGCCGTTGAATTCGGTTTGCGGGGTGCCGTCTATCCAGTTGCCTTTTTTGTCGTAGATGATGATTCCGAGGTTGGTGGCATGGACGACGAAGTTTCCGCCGACGGTAATTTGGGGATCGACTTGGCGATTGCCATCGTTGGCTCCATCGAAGATAAGGGTTCCGTCGACGGTTCGTGGGTTTCCACCGAGTTTGCGGACGGGGGCTTTTCCACCTTTGTTAAATGTATCGGTGTGAATTGGGGTGATGAGGGTTGTTCGCGTTGGTTTTGCGTTGGGGACTTGGAGGAAAGCGAGAGCGAGAGCGGCGATCATTTTGGGTTTAGGGGGTGGTGTCCATGAGAAGGGCCTGCATGAGATCGATGCGGAGGACGATGCCGATGAGGATGGTTTCGTCGACAATGGGGAGGATTGTTAGCCCTTGGTTGAGCATAAGGTAGAGGGCGTCGCTGATTTCGGTGTTGGGGGTTGCGACGGTGGGTTTTTCGGTAGCGAACAGGTAGGCGGGTTCGCTTGTAAGAGCGGTTATTTGTCCGCGTTTTTGGGTGGCGCGGGCGAGGTCGCCTTCGGTGATGACGTGGGTGGGCGTTTGGTTTTGGTCGACGATGACAAGGGCGGGGAATTGGTAGATGTCCATTTTGTCCACGGCGTCTCGGACGGTGCTTTCGTGGGTGAGGGTGGGGATATGGGCGTGGAGGACTTCCCTGAGGATCATCGGGGAGAGTTTAGCTTTTTCTTGTTGTGAGTCCGGGGCGGAGACCCGACGTTGGTCGGGTCGAGGGATTGGCCTCGGGCCGGACTCACTTTGAATTTTCAGGTGTTTTTACACTGGTTTCACCAGTGCCATTTATTGAAAATGTATTTGAATAACTGTTTCTACCAATAGGGTGGGAATGTTACGCCGTCTTTAGCACGTTCGAATGAGTCGACAAATTCGTAGTTATCTGGCTTCCAGCCTTTTTTGGGATCTTTTTTGAGAGTCGCAATCAGGACGCAGGTCTCGGCTTTATTAATCGAGGTTTTTTCTTTCGAGACAATAATCACGGTAGCGGCAGTTTGTGAACTCTTTTGAAGGCGATAGTAGGAGAGTTTGCCGTTCACTTTGGCTGATTTGAGGGTGGCTTCGACGGCTTTTTGCATGTCGGCTCCATCCGTTTTGGTTTTTATCTCGGAATAGGCGTAGGGTGCTATGGCGGTCAGGAGAGCAAACAAGGACATCCATCGCCACGACTTGAATTCATCATTGTTCTTGATGTTGCGGAAAATTGACATTACTAGGGTTAAAACCATGCCAGCAAAGATTGCGGCAACGATATATGCGATCATTCCAAGTGCGCTCATAGACTCTTCACCGTATTGGATTATTGGTTGAAAGTTGGCGTTTTCTTACAGTTTTCTTTTTGCCGCTAAAAACGCTGAGGATTGAGATTTGGGATTCCAAACATTTGGATTGGGTGTTATGCCAAAGACTCACTTAGTTCACACGACGATGTCGCACTTGCGGGATTGGACTTCGATATGCAAATTGAAGGCCTGTCCGCTTTGTGGGTGTTTGAACGTTGCGGAGAATGAAGAGTGTTTTGCTTGCAGCTGGCAGGGTGAATTTGAGACAGATATTCGTTTGATTCAGTTGCGGGTGGCTGAAATCGCAGTAGCGCGACCGGAATTGCGGATGCTTTGGCAGGTTGATGCACCGCGGGGTAAATGGTTTCGGGACGGGTATCGGAATTTTTGCGACTGGGTTTATCGTGTATTTTTGCGTCGCAATGTTGATTTGAGTGTGTAGACTTGGGGCATGGCTGTCGGTTATTCGGGTCGTCCGCTGTATGCGAAGCTTGGCTGGAAGGATGGCGGGGTGCTTTGTGTTTCGGGTGCACCGACAGGGTTTGTTGACTGGCTTGGCGGGATGCCGGGAGAAATTGTTTCGGAGTTTGGGGCTGGTTTTGGGCTCGGGATTTGTTTTGTGTTGACGATTGAAGAACTTGAACGGGTGATTCGGGATGTTGTGCCTCGGTTGGCGTCGAACGGATCGCTTTGGATGAGCTGGCCGAAGAAGAGTTCGAAGTTGGCGGGGGAGGTGGATTTTGAGACGGTGCAGGGACGGCTGATTGCGGCGGGGCTGGTGGATGTGAAGGTGTGTGCGGTGAGTGAGGATTTTTCGGGTTTAAAGTTTATGGTTCCGGTTAAGGATCGGGCGGCGTGGGGGAGATATGACTTGAATAATAGTAAGTCTGCGCTTTATGAATGAATAAGGAGCTTGCTGGGATGGATCCCGGATCAAGTCCGGGATGACGTGAATCAGAGCAGGTGATTATGCGTTTTGGGAAAGGGCTAGCATAGCGGAGCGGACGCTCCAGTCGTTTTGTTCGAGGAGTTCGCGGGCTTCTTCTTGGGTTGTTGGGGTGAGGTCGCAGAGGATGCGGATGCAGCGATCTTTGAGTTTGGCGTTGGTGGCTTTGACATCGATCATGAGGTTTTCGATGACTTTTCCGGAGAGCACCATTGCGCCGGTTGAGATTCGGTTAAGGACAAGTTTCTGAGCGGTTCCTGCTTTGAGGCGGGTTGATCCAGTAAGGACTTCGGGTCCGGTTTCGATGAGGATACTGTGGTCAACTTGGTCAAAAAGTGGTGCTTTGGCGTTGTTGGCGATACCGCATGTCCAGATTCCTTTTTGTCGGGCGTGGCGGCAGGCGGCGATGACATAGGGGGTGCGTCCGGATGCGGCGATACCGATTACGATGTCGTTTTTCGTCAGATTGATGGCGTTGATTGCTTGGATGGCCGTGTGTTCTTCATCTTCGGCGTTTTCGATAGCGGTGCCGCTGGCTTGGGTTCCCCCGGCGATTACGGCGACAAATCGGTCGGATTCGATGCCGAAGGTGGGTGGCATTTCAGCGGCGTCCATGGTGGCGATTCGCCCGGAGGTACCGGCGCCGATATAAATGATGCGGCCTCCTGATTGGAATGCCTTAGCGGCGTGCTCGATGGCGATTGCGATATCGGCTTCGGCGAGCTGGAGAACGCGCATGACGGTTTGCTCCTCTTCGTTCATGAGGCGGACGATCTGTTGGGCGTTGAGTTTATCGAGTCCGATTGATCGAGGGTTGCGCGCTTCTGTGTTCATAGTTGTTCTTTAATTTTTGCCATATCTCGGGCGATGTTTGTGGCTCCGATCACGGGTTCGGTAGACAGTTTTTCAACGGTGAGAGTGCGTTGTTGGTTCCGTGGTTCGAGATTTTGGAGGTGACTTTTGAATTCTTGGATGAGGACGCCGTCATCGATCTCCCAGAGTCCGCCGGCGAGCTTGGCTTGGATAGGTTTGTTTTCAGCGTCAACTCCGTCGTTAGAGTGTCCGGTTGGAACTTCGCTTTCCTCGGGCAACTTATGGAGATGGGCTTGGATGTGTTGCCAGGTGCCATGGGCGAGGGTTGAGAGGGCTTGATCGACGGATTGGCGGGCGTAATCAAGGCCACGCTGAGCATCCATGACAATGACGGGAGCAAGTTTGGCGACTCGGGCGGCGGGAGACACCGATCGGTAGATTGCGGCGAGAATTTGGTTCGGTTCCTTGCTGCCGAAAAGTTCGACGACGGTGTCCCAGAACATCGGGCTGGCAGATGGGGGCAGGGGGTTGAGGATGAGCTTGTTGAGGGCTCGGCGACCGAGATCGAATGCGGAGCCGTGGTCACCGAGGAGCGGGCCACCTCCGGCGGATTTCGTGACTCCTTCGGGGGTTTTTGATGCGATGAGGGCACCGGTTCCGGCGATGATGATCAGATCGGTGTTTGGCTCGGCGGCGAGGGTTGCATGGAAATCTGGGAAGGCAGAGACGGATGTTTCGGGAAGGATATTGGAGATAAGGGAATGCGCTCGCTGTCGGTCAGCGTCGGTGAGGAGTCCAGCGAAACAACCGCAAGTGTAATCGGGGGCGGGGGAACCGGCCAGGGCTTCGCGGATATGGCGCTCGATTTCTACCTGGGGAGTGGATGCTAAGTTACCTGGGCCGGATTGACCTCGGTGGAGGACATTTCCGTCCGAATCTATGAGGTAGGTTCTCGTCGTTGAGCCTCCGCAATCGATTCCCAGGAAGGTGGGCATTGAGCTTGGAAAATTTACCTGAGAGTGCGAGTGATGGGGTGTAGACTGGGGCTATATGCACCGGTACATGGGGGAACGGCTGAGACCCGGCGCGCGAATCGCCTTGATTGCGAACGATGCGCTTGGGAATTTTGCGGTTTCTAGTCCGGTGGCGCAGGTGTTGCGGACGATGCATTCGCCGGAAGTATTGGATGGGTTTACCGGGAGCCGGGTGATGGAAATTGCGACGGAGTGTCCCTGGTTTGATGATGTTGTTGAAGTTTATGGAGATGGACCACGAGTTGTGGCAGAGCGAGTTTTGCGACGTGACCCTTATGATTTAGTGATTAATATTGAAAATGCGGCTTGGGCTAAGAGTTTGGTACCTTTGCTTTGCGGGGAAGAAGGGTACGCGACAGGTCCGGCGGCTAACCGGGATGGGCGAGGTGATTTTGCCTTTGAAAATTCGCCGGAGGGTCGGCTTTGGGCGGATCCCAAATGGACGCGGGATAGTTTACGAATTGATTTTCCATTTTTGTCGACCGGTCACATTAGTGAGATTGTGAGTCGGTGTTGCTACTGGGATGGTTTGATTCCACCTTATCGGTTGCCGAAGCATGATCCAGGTCGTGAAATTCCGGATGTATTGATTTCTGCGACGGCGAGTTTGCCGGAGAAACTCTGGCCGGTGGAGAACTGGTTGAATTTGGCGCATCGGTTGGCGGAATCGGGGCGGACGATGGGGCTTTTGGGGGCTAAGCCGAAGGAGTCGAGTCAGTTTTGGAAAGGGGGCGATGATGAAAGCCGGATAGTGGCGGAAGCTCCGGTTGAGGATTTGCGAGGTGAGTTTACGCTGCCACAGGTTGTAGGGGCTTTGGATCATGCGCAGATGGTGGTGACGCTCGACAATGGGATTTTGCATTTTGCTTGTTCGACCGAGACGCCAGTTGTTGGGTTGTTTAGGAATGGAATCCATCGGCTTTGGGCACCGCCGGTTAAGAATCTTAAGGTGATTGAGCCGGGGCATGGCGGATTCGTCTCAGAGCTTGACATTGATCGGGTCTGGGACTCGCTTAATAATTTTCAGATACAATTGGCCTAATATTCAGAAATTCTTAGGTTGGCACGCATCCTGGTAAAGAAAACCTGAGTAGAAGGAGCTATGATAGGCAAAATGAGCAAGGGTGAATTCCATGCGATTCCGCGTGTCTGTCCGATTAGTGGCGAGCCGCTTTATGTGAGTGAGCTTTCGTCGTGTAAATCGGGGATTACGATTCGCGGGAAGTTTTCGTTACCGGACGAACCGGATTTGAGCGACGAACAAAAGGAATTTTTGACGGTGTTTCTGCGTGCGCGTGGCGTGATTAGCACAATGGAAAAGGAACTGGGGATTAGTTATCCGACAGTTCGAAACAAGATTGATGCGTTGCTTGAAGCGATGAAACTCGACCCCTATAAGGCGGATCGCCGAAGTGAAGGTCGGGCGGAAGAGCGGGCAAAGATTTTGCAGGAATTGGAAGAAGGGAAGATTTCTGCGGCTGAGGCAAAAGAACAATTGAAAAAGGTAGGGGCGAAATGAAAGACGAAGTACGAAGAATTATGCAATTGGTGAAGGACGGAAAACTTTCACCTGAAGATGCGGCGGAATTGATTGAAGCGTTTCAGGATGCTCCGGATGAGCCAGTTGCTTCGGCAACCGATGAAGTGAAAGCGGAATCGGTGA
>JBJXDW010000094.1:0-42051 GCA_046154445.1 Fimbriimonadaceae bacterium
TTCAGCCGCGTTGGCGAATCCCGGTGTACCTCCCAGTGCGGCATTTACTGCCTGTCCCATATTGACGGGCGCGGTCAACATTTCGTCTTCTGTGTCCGCTCCTTCTTGCTTCTCTGACTTCAGATCGCGCTCATTGCCTTCCGAAGCGTTGGCCTTCGTCACCGTCATGGATTTGGCAGTCGAATTTCCACCTTGAGCGAATGCTGGAGTTGTGAGCATAGCTCCGGTTGAGATGACGCCGATTGCGGCGAAAGCGCCGATCAGGATCTTTTGGGATTGTTTCATTGTTTTTCCTTCGACCTCTCTTACTTGCAGGTCTAGACCTATTAACGGCCAAACGAAACACTAGCGTCCTGTGAAAGCTCCCAGGTGGTCTTATCAGGATTGTGAGCCTTCACAGTTTTTCACGGAGCTCCCAAGTGCAGACTTGGTTTGTGAGCGTCAATCCAGAAAACAGTGACCCGGTCGAAGTCTCCGCCGAGGGCCTCGAGTCACGCCCCAACAACACAACTGTTGGTCGTCAGGCCCTCGACGACACTTCCATGATGACAGGGGATGGTGATCCCGACGACGTTCTGAGCAAGGTCCCCGAGCCCACAGCAGGGTTTTGGTTCGTAAAAATCGTGGCTACGACCCTTGGTGAGGTGGGTGGGAACGCGGTCAGTATGGCCCTCGGATTGGGCTACTTTCTTGGAACGGTCGCATTCGCCGTCCCACTCATTGCCGCGGTCGCCATACAGCTTAGGGCTAGGACGTTCAAGCCCTTCCTCTATTGGGCAACGATTACGCTTACGACTCTCGCGGGCACAACGCTCGCCGACTTCTTCGACCGTTCACTAGGCATCGGTTACGCCGGGGGGGCACTCTC
Source organism: Fimbriimonadaceae bacterium (assembly GCA_046154445.1). Taxonomy (GTDB): domain Bacteria; phylum Armatimonadota; class Fimbriimonadia; order Fimbriimonadales; family Fimbriimonadaceae; genus UphvI-Ar2. The sequence goes on from JBJXDW010000094.1 coordinate 869, forward strand.
CCTCTTCGCGTTAGTCCTCATCACGTTGGGGCTGTGGTACAGGTCCGTCGGCACGGTCGACGTTGCGAGCATCCGAACCCAAAAGGCGGAGGGGTTCTACTGGGGCACTATTATGTTCTCCCAGACACTTGGCACAGCGCTCGGCGACTGGATGGCGGACGGCAGGCTCGGATACGTTGGCAGCGCGACCCTAATTGCCGTTACGCTCATAGTTGTGGCCGGGCTCCACCTCTTTACGAAAGTCTCTAAGACCGCTCTGTTTTGGGCTGCGTTCGTGCTGACCCGCCCTCTCGGGGCCACCATTGCGAACGCGCTCGACAAGGCTCCCAGCAAGGGTGGCCTTGGGATGAGCGACTATGCGATTTCAGCTGTCCTAGCCGTTCTGATGGTCCTCAGTGTGCTGCTCATCCCACAGAGAGCCGCAAGAGAGAGGCATTGAGGCGAATCGCATTCAAGCTCCTTGTTGGTAGGAGCCGGATAGCTGCCGACCCCGTCCACTGCAACTTCGTAAAGGATCGTCCGCCTGATAGTCTTGCCCTGGGGGCAGCTTTCGTAGATACCTCGCTCTCCTCCTAACATTTGGAGTGGTTCTACGCGCTGATTGAGCAGCAATGTGGGCCAAGAAAAGGGCTGATCCAAATCTTGGTTACTATGCTGATCAAAATTGTTAGTCCTCCCCGACAGCCGCACCCAGTCCCCCATGGAGTCGAACACCTCATCGGAAGGTCAGTGTTCTCCGTATAAGGGCGCCAGAGGCGACGGTGCTTGACTCGTTCATCGGAGCCACGAATAAATTCTATAACCGAGCCATAAAGCTACGATCAGCCATATCGCGATAATAATGGCAGCCCCAATGGTGCTCGTCGGGCGAACCGGTTTGGACGCCGCCTCTTCTCTGGCTCGCTGCAGCACCTCCGGCGGAATCAACCTCAGCACTAATGCGATTCCCAACGGGATGAGGATCAAATCGTCCAAATAGCCAATCACGGGGATAAAATCAGGAATCAGATCGATTGGGCTCAGCGCGTAAGCCAAAACGCACGCGGCCAACACCCTCGCAATCATAGGAGTATCGGGGTCGCGAATCGCAATGTTAAGCGCCATAAGATCCGCCATGAGAGCCTTAGCGCGGACCTGCAGTCTCTTCAACACACTACATTACACCCCGTGAGCACGTCCTCCCTTCTCGGCTCGCAGACGTCCCAGTTGTGAGACTTCACATGAGAGCCAGCAAGAGTCAGACATACAATAGATGTCGATCCAAGATTTGTCGGCTACCTTGGATGCAGATCAACTTTTAAGCCGAGCCCCGAGGAATCCCAAAATGACCACACAACAAAAAGAAATGCTGAGCAAGGTCCCGCAGGTTACCTTGATTTTCTGGATCATCAAAATCCTGGCAACCACCCTCGGGGAGACAGGGGGCGATGCCCTGACCATGTCTTTCCTTGGGGAAACTACGGGGAACGCCCACCCCTATGGCTACTTGATTGGTACAGCGATCTTTGGAGTCATTTTTCTAGCTGCCGTGACGGTTCAGATCAAGGCAAAGGCGTTTCATCCGTTTTTGTACTGGCTTACCATCATCGCAACAACGACCGTGGGAACAACGCTGGCAGATTACGTCACCCGATCTTTGGGCATTGGCTACATTGGCGGATCGGCTCTTCTCCTTGCTCTGGTTCTCGGCTCACTGTCCTGGTGGTATCGGTCGCTTGGCTCGGTCTCGGTGGAGACGGTCAGTGAACCCAAGGCCGAAATGTTTTACTGGGGCACGATCATGTTTTCCCAGACTCTGGGGACAGCCTTGGGGGACTGGGCAGCTGACGACGTTGGACTAAAACTCGGCTATACCGGAGCGGCCTATCTCTTCGGTGGCATGCTCGTTCTCATCGCGGCGGCATATTTCTGGACAAAACTCTCTCGAACGGCGTTGTTCTGGGCCGCGTTCATCATCACGAGACCCCTTGGTGCTGTGGTTGGTGATCTTCTGGACAAGCCGGTCGCCAAGGGCGGATTAGAATTGAGTCGGTACGCTGCTTCCGCTGCACTTGTGGTGGCGATTGCCGTTCTTATCCTCATGTTCAAACAAAAGCCCGCCGAAAAGGCTCACTGAGTTTGACAAGGAAAGTTCTAAGCGCGTACACTTCGGTGTACCAAATTTCCCAACAAATTGTAAGATGAGAAGCCTGCCCTGAGCGAGCTTCGCAAGTCGAACGGGAATACCCTCCTGAGTACCACCTCTTTTTTGAACCTCTAGCTAACCCAGATCATCCGGCCTTTTTGAACTCCAGGCCGCCTCGGAGCCGCGACGACCCAATGCTCAACCCAATGACTTGGTTGGAAGAATCCCGATTGATCCGGAGTTCCACGTCATACGAATAGGCTTCGGGATCCGCAATGACAGATAAGAGGTAACTGTCCTTGGTTGACGGCCACAGGAAGACGTTTCCCATTCGCTCCCTTTTAACCGCCAACTTTCCGTTCGAAACAATAAGCGACCAGGTTACGTCCAGTTCGTAATTGTAGTAGTCCCCAACCATCTCGCGGAGTTCCGAGACGTCTGGCCATGCGGCAGACGGGACGCGCCTCATTTCCTGCACAAGTTTTCCTGTCTTGCTGAACACTCGCAGCCGAACGGGTTCCGTGTTTTCGAAGACGAGAAAGTAGTTGAGGTGGAAGAAGACGCCATTACCCAAGGCCACCATCGGCTCGATTTCATCGCCAAATATCTCCACCAGGGTTTGCCCCTGGGCTTCGAATATGAAGTCTCGCCCCCTGCTTCCCGTAATCTGGCTGTACCCGCCCGCGATGGATCGAAGTACTTCGGCCGTAACGGTGGCACCATTGGGCAGACTCTTCAGGGCACTTGTCCATTCTGATAGCTGCTTTGAAGTTGCTCTGACCGGCACTATCGCCGGATCGGGACCTGCAAAGAAAACACGATCCAGGGTGGACTTCATTGCCTCGTCAGCATCCAGGCCACCATTGGTGAGATACACGATGGAAACCGCTTTATCGGGTAGGCGAACCAGATATGGGCTCTGGCTAACCCCCTGATGGGAGATTGTTTGGAGCTCTCGATATGGCTTCAAGAAGTTTCCGAAGTTGTATTCCCCTTTCCGCTTCGGATCGAAAACAGCGTCCTTTCGAAGGTTCAAGGATACTCGCGAGAGCTGCGAAGTTGGATCGTCCAAAGCGATGGCCCACTTTGCTAAGTCACCGACGGTGGTGAGCAACCCGTTCCTCCCCGATGGACTAAATTTGTCTCGGCGCTTCATCATCATTGCGCCGTCCATTTCGAAGTACTCATAGGCGCGGCGGGCTGCAACTTCACCAAACCGGTCATCAACATGGGTGGACTTCATGCCAAGCGGGCCGAATAATAGCCGGTCTGCCTCCTGTCGCAGGGATTTGCCCGTTGCGCGCTGCACCACGAAGGCAAGCAGGGCGTAGTCCGTATTGCTGTACATAAAGTCCGTTCCAGCTGGAAAGGCGGTGAGCCGTTGGCGACTAAGGAGCCTGAAGAAATCTTCGTCAGAAAGCGGATTCCTTAGCATCCAGCCAGTGAGCAGGAACTGTTGACCATAGTCGAACAGGCCGCTGGCATTGTGGATCAGATCACGAAGCTTTATTGGGCTGGCAAACTCGGGAAGTTCAGGTATGAATTTACGCACACTATCATCTAGTGAAAGTATCCGCTCCTCGGCGAGCATTGCGACCGTGAGTGCGGTGAATTCTCGGCACTCGCCATAGTCGAGACTAAACACCGTCTCAATCGAGATACGCACACCCTGCTCGACACTTGCGAGTCCGAATGCCTTAGAATACGCTACTTTGCCTTTTTGTATAACCAGAAGTGCGCCTCCCGGTTTCTTTGGAAGATCATGCTTTGACAAGAACTCGTCAAGTTTCCGTTTATCGATCTTAGCCATCGATTGTTGGCCAAGTGCCTCGGGGCTGACGAGGGCCAGTAATATAATCAGTCCCACCACATGTTTTGCAAACGAGTTCATTGGTCGATCTTACCGTAGGTAAGATTTTTGCTGAATGAACCAAGAGCCGCCTACCAAGGATCTAAGAAGGCTCTTGACGACCGGCTCTCGGGCCTGGCTGCGACTAACCCCAAACTGACATGGCCACAGTAATTAGGCGACAGCAATACCAGAGTTCGCAAATCGTCCAGCAAGGAGTTCCATGTTTTTTAGGTTCAAATCCCGCTTCAGTCCAGATGGGATACGAACTCTCCATAACGGCGCGGAAATTCAACTAGGTTCGACCACGGACCTGCCAAACTGTGAGGCGGTGATATAGTGGACAGCCTAACAATCCGCGAACCTGATGACTTCCATGCGCACTTAAGGGACGGGGCGATGCTTGACTCTGTGGCCCACTTCACGGCCAGGCAGTTCGCCAGGGCAATCGTCATGCCCAATCTAGTCCCTCCGGTCATCACCACTGAGCAGGCTCTGGTGTACAAATCGCGAGTCGCCGCGGCGCTTCCACACTCGGCTCGATTCACTCCATTGATGACCTCCTACTTGACGGAAGAGTCCGACCCCGCCGATATTGAGCGCGGATTCAAAGATGGCGTGCTCACGGCTTGCAAGCTCTACCCCGCTGGTGCGACAACGAACTCTGCGCAGGGAGTTCGGGACATTGGGCGAGTGTTTGGGGCTCTGTCCAAGATGGAGAGCATTGGGATGCCGCTTCTTATCCACGGCGAAGTTACTGACCCTGAGATTGATATCTTCGACCGCGAAGCGGTCTTCATTGAGCGTGTACTGGTACGAATCATCGCGTCGTTCCCAGCGCTCAAGATTGTCTTAGAGCACGTCACAACGAGCGATGCAGTCGAGTTTGTTGAATCGAGCGGAATCAATCTCGCGGCCACAATTACGCCCCACCATCTCGAATTTAACCGGAACGCCATGTTTCAAGGGGGATTGCGGCCACACTTCTACTGCCTCCCTGTCGCCAAACGAGAACGTCACCGTCTTGCGGTGCGGCGAGCGGCGACGTCGGGCTCATCCAAATTTTTCCTTGGCACGGACTCTGCCCCTCATCGGGTCGGAGATAAAGAATCCGCATGTGGATGCGCGGGAATTTTCAATGCACCCTGTGCGCTCGAATCCTACGCTAAGACGTTTGAGGAGGAAAATGCTCTCCATCACTTCGAAGCGTTTGCTTCCGTGAACGGTGCAACTTTCTACGGTCTTCCCCTGAATGAGGGAACCATCACCTTGGAGCGGTCAGGCTCTTTAGTGCCCTTGACTCATGGCGATGGTACAGATACGGTCGTTCCGTTTCATGCGGGAGAGACTCTTACTTGGAGAGTCAAACCCAGAGAAGGGGCTGATGATTGACCGTTATAGATCTCAGTCAGTCGGCATTGCCACCAAGCATGGAATGAAATAAGTCATTTGTCGCCCTTTCGCGGCGAAGGTCGCGGGTTCAGAGCTTTAGCTTTCCGTAGGAATCATCCCGTCCGGAGTACCACTTTCGTTGGATTAATATTGCCGTCATTCTCGGCGGGATTCGAACAAATCCAACTCCAGCCGCTACAATTTCGGAGTTACGAGTAGAACTCCGCTTCGCTAACTGGTGCTGATGGTGCTTCTTCCTCAGAAACTTGCGCGCGCCCGCGGGCTGAAAACATCTTCCCCCGCGCCTCTTGCGCGGGAGCAAAACAGAGAAAGCCGGTGTTCTTGACCATGTCGTCATAGATGGCTTCCATGCCTCCGCGCATGAAGTAGGTTTCATGCCAGAAGCCTACGCCGCCAGAGTTCTGCAAGAACTGCTTCCACCACGTACGGTGAGGTTCGGATCGGACCCATGATTCCAGAGACGCAAGGTCGCGCCAGTACTGGCGCATCCCCACATGCGGCGGGAACAACGAGAACACAAAGTTCTCGTGCAACAGTAGCCCTTCTGGTTGGTCCTCCACCGACTTTGCTATTTTCGGTCCGTAGCCCAGCACCGTCTTGACGCCCCCGAAAATGTTGACTCGCATGCCAAGGTAGACGACCACTAGGTCCGGGTATCCCGACAGATCAACCGTCCGGCGATCGACCTTGGTTTTCATATCGTGCCCCTACCGCTTTCGGCTCGAACGAAGGGTTGGGCATCACGCTCGGGCTCGGCCTTTCGTGAGTGCCAGATGAGCGAAATACCGAGAACAACCATCCATAGCGGCAACAGGGCGTTGTTGACATCGGCCAAGCGCTGCACCGCAGGCGTGACATTGCGAAACGCCCCGACCACAAACAGGAGAGCGAACGCCACCCCGCACCACCCCAACCACTTCGGGAACTGCTTCTCTTTGAGGAGTGACAGACCCGCGAAGAGGAAGAAGAAGGCCAGACATACTTCGCCCAAAAACTCGCCGACGTAGTTGCCAAGGTAGACATTTAGACCCGAGAAGACGGCCGCGATGGCACTCTTGGCTTCAACGCCAGACTGAGCATAGGCATCCGCCAGCGCCCAGTGGATGCTTGGCCAACGCATCAGGCCCAAACACATAGCCAGCGAACCCAGTGATGCTGCGACAAGCGCAAGTGTCATGCGTCCGCGACTCGACGGACAGGCGAAATACGCGCCCACAGCTCCCGGTACGAGAAGCAAGGGGAGAAATGCGTACAACGCCCAGATGGCACGCATGGTCGACCCGCCGGCACGCAGACGCGGGAGCACTGCGGAGGCGCTGCCGTCAAGAATGCCTGGGTAGTTGAAGTTCGAAGCCAGATAACTGAAGACGGAAACGAACGCCAGTGCCCCAACGACAAAACACAAGCCTCCGGCAATGATTATTGGACGATGTTGCATTGAGGGTTTCCTTTCGCGCACGCGGTTCTCGTGACGCCTGGCTTCTTGCTTCCCCACATTATGAAGAGTGCTCGCCCTCTTGGGGTGAGAAAATTGCCTAACGCAAAGATACCATCAAATAGTGCCACATCATCAGGCGGATCACGGCATCAGGCTGTCATGGCAGGCCGGGTCCGCGTTCAGCCTCGCGATTGGCCATCTTGCCCGACATCATCCATGTGCACTAATTCATGCGCATATCCATGATCGTCCCAACGGTGAACGACTGTCTCCGCACCACGCAGTAGTGGGGCTACAGCTTGGCGTCGTTTACCAGATGCGAAAGTCCCATCACAGTCAAACAGCCAGATTTCAGCTTAAACAAAGACACAATACAGTTCTAAGCGCGTCCACTTCGGTGTACCAACCATTTCTTTTGAACGTAAAATTTGAATGATATCGGACGCAATTAGAAATGAGTTGGTTTAGAATCGACGAAGGATTCATGCGATCATCAGACTGAGAAAATCCTCTCGTTCCTTGCATTTAAACAGAAGTCTACATTTGGAGCCATACTAAAAGAATAATGGTCATTCTCAGTCTCATGCTAGCAATGAACCAGCAGGTACCCGTGGCTTCTACGAGAGTTTCTGGCTTTGTTTTCGTCGACGGAGTTAAGCTCCACTATTTGGACTGGGGTGGGAGGGGCGAGGTGCTTTTGTTTCTTGCTGGAACAGGCGACATAGCCAATGCCTTTGATGATTTTGCTCCTCAATTTGTAGATCGCTTCCGAGTGATAGCGCTGACAAGGCGAGGTTATGGCAAATCGGATAAGCCGTTGTCCGGCTACGACATCCCGACACTTTCCATGGACGTCTTGGGTTATCTAGATATCCAAGGCATCAAACGCGCGAACATCATTTGCCACTCGGCCGGAGGTGACGAAACGACTTATATTGCCACCCAGTTTCCGGAGCGGGTCGGAAAGCTTGTTTATATGGAAGCGGCTTACAACCGAGCCGCAATAGTCGATCTCGAAAAACTCGATCCTATGGGGGCTGAAGAGCCTCGATCCAGGGAGCAAGAGCTTCATTGGAAAGGCATGGACGATTTTCGTCCCGACTTTAAGGCGATCAAGGCACCCGTGTTAAGTTTCTACTCTATTTTTGAGCGACATCCTGCCGTGGATGAGGAAACATCACCTGAGCTAAAAGTCAAGGCAGAAAAGTTTGTAAAGGAAGTGATCCAACCTTACCAATGGAAGAATATTGAGCAATTTCGTAAAGATGCTCCAAAGGCAAAAGTTATAGTGATTCGGAATTCGGATCATTATTTCTTCGAAGATCCGAAGAAGAAGGAAAGTGTTATCGCGACAATTCGCGACTTTCTAGTTAAGTAAGAATGTGCGCCTTTTTGCTACTTGAATCCGACTTTTCCAGATTGATTTGGCAAGGTAACTGCAGTGGGGAAGCAATCCTCGCCTAACAGTGTTTGGGATGAACTTGCTCACAGAGAAAGCCAATCGTCTCGCCAGGCATCCTAACTCACCTCAGTCCTACTTGAGTCCAATACAACGATTTTTTCGTTATATTTTCTACTTCTTTGATGACCAAAAGGGCGTCGCCCTCATTATCCAATCTTTTGGCGGCGAAGTTCGCGATCTCTGCGTTGCTTCGAGAATCCCGTCCGGAGTACCAACGCTTTTGCTCGATAGCAATCTTCCACCTCAAACATCGTCTGCTCTAAACGATGTTGAGGATTTCACCTGAAGTGAGACTCCGGAGACCGATCATGGCTTCTTCAAATAGGACAATGAACTAGGAAGTCCAACCATCGTCTATGCAACCGTAGCGGTTACCTCAATTGCTCACAAACTCACGGAACAGACTCCCGCAAAATGGGACAGCGGAATGAACAACTCGACCAAACTGATTTTCCTGCTCATCGTCCTCGGCCTACTGGGCTGTTTGGTGTTTAGTCGCGGATTCGCTAGATCACAAACCGTTGGCGCACCAAAATCCCAAGTATACAAATCTGTTGGTGGTGCTCGACTCACCCTAAACATCTACGAGGACCCAAAGTCCGAAGGAAACAAGCCTAGGCCAGCCATTGTTTTCTTTTCCGGGGGCGGCTGGAGTACGGGATCGACCAAGCAGTTTGAAGGCCACGCTCGCTATTTCGCGTCTCGGGGTATGGTCGCGATCACGGCTGATTATCGGGTCAGATCACGCCACCAATCCCAAATCAAAGACAGCGTTTCGGACGCGAGATCGGCAATCCGATGGGTTCGCGCGAACGCAAAGCGGTTAGGCGTCGATCCGAACAAGATCGCGTCGGCGGGTGGTTCGGCTGGCGGACATCTCGCGGCCTGCACGGCAACGATCAGCGAGTTTGACACTCCTGGCGAAGACAAATCGGTCAGTGCCGTTCCAAACGCGCTCGTCCTTTTCAATCCTGCGTTGGTTCTAGCGTCTTTGCCTGGTTTTGACATAAAGAGCGTTCGCGCTGCCCCAAATGAGGCGTTCTTAGGCGCCGAAGCATCCAAGCTGTCACCTGCGCACCACATCAAACCCGGCGCTCCACCTACGATCATATTTCACGGGCACGGCGATACGACGATTCCTTTCCAAACAGCGCAAATTTTTGCAGATCGGATGAAAGCTAGTGGAAACCAATGCAATCTCATCGGCTTTGCAGACCAGGACCATGCGTTCTTTAACAAAGAGCCATTTGTGAAGAGGACGCTCGTCAGCGCGGATGAGTTCTTGGAGGCATTGGGATGGCTCAAGGGGCCGCCGACCTTGAACGTCATAAAGTAACAAAATAATATTTTTTCGTATAACGAAGGCTCGGACTCCCTTTCTTGACAAAAGTTGACCAACTTGGCAGCCCCGGATGGAACCGACCCTTCGAAGCGCAGAAATCGTGATTAAGATTCCAGTCGATAGACAGAGAACCTTTGGATGACCAGCGAAATGAGGAGAGAACCGCCGTGCTCGCCCTCCGATTTGAAGTCTGAATTGGGTGTTAAAGCCGGGGACGAGCCGTCGAACGCGAAAGTTCGCAAATTGTCCAGCGCGGAGAACCAAATTGAATTTTTCTTATGCGGCAGCTATCGCGATCTACGAGAATTCCGTCCTGTGTACCAGTCTCAATAGGTTCAAATTTGGCTCGAAGCCAAACAGGGATCGAAATTCTGGAATTCTGTTACATCCAGCCCCACACAGATTTGCAAACAAGCAAGCAAATGGGATTCATGAGACTACGCCCTTTTAGTGACTCGGGCAGCAACGCCGTTTCTAGCAATAGGGATGCGAGATCGAATGAGCATTCCCGAAGACTTGTGGCGCAGCCCTAGCGGCGCGAACTGAAGCACGAGAGCTTTTCGGACTTCGTTGGACTTGTTCGGCCCACTTTTGTGCATTGTCTGGCTCCAAAACACCGCTGCGCTTCCGGCTTGTAGTGGGACAAGCATTCCTTGATCAGGGTCATCGGAGCGATGGCATTCGAGTCCGAACGAGCCCTCCCAGTGATCGACCAATCCCCGATTGTGTGAGCCCGGCAAAACGGAGATACAACCGTTTTCGGGTGTGGCATCACTGATTGCAATCCAAACGGTCAGATACGGAGCAGGTTCAACCGGGCCGTAGGCATCGTCTTGGTGCCAAGAGAATGAGTTTTGCCCATGGGGGTTTTTGTAGACTTTCTGGTTGAAATACAAATCTGTATCGGGGCCTAGATAGGACACTGAGATTTCGACGAACTCATCTCGCTGCGCGAACGCGCGGATCAGGTCGTCTCGTTCTGCAATTTTTTGAGTAAATACAACTTCTCGCTCGTCAAGACCCTCTCTGGCAAGTCGTTCTTCGAACTGAGCGAGACATTGATCAAGACCGACCATTTCTTCACGGGTAAACAGCGAATCAAAGATTGTGTACCCCCGATTGGTCATGTCCAGGCGTCTTTGATCTGAGCCCGACTGCATCATTAGGTGGAGTCTACCAAGCTGACAGGGTAGCCCTTATCGCGTACACGTCGGCGTACAAACTCTCTCAGGCTCAAAATTTTCATTCGCCTAGGTTCAAAATCTGAAACAACGGGATGTTATTCGAACTACTCCTTCTCACTTTCAAGTTGAGCCCGCCATGCAGGTCGATACTTAAACTCGTCGGACAGAATCGAGTACTCAAAGGCCTAACTCGTGCGCGTAGTGATCTTTGCCGAAACACGCCACCATCCCTCGACGCCCTTCTTAGGCTAAGAAACTGCGAAACCATCTCGTCGCGATTGTTCCAATGCCGCAGGAGTTAGCCGTGGGTCATCCGAGAATTGAATTTCCGTAACTACGGTCGTCGGCTCCAAGACCTTGACGTGATAGTGGGCCGGCAGGTTCCCGTCTGGGTATCCCGCTGGGCGAATCGTTTGAACTTCTAAGAAGCCATTCTTATTCGTCCGCCCGTATCCAAAAAGGCGCGCGTGGCGTTGGTCACCCGACTCGGCACGAACATGGTAGCCCTTCTCTGCGTACCATCCGGCCGACGTCGTGTGATATACGTAGACAAGGGCGCCTGCTTGTGGAGTTCCCGTTTTGGAAACAACCTCGATCTTTAGAACCGCCCTCTCACCTGGCTCTTCGAGAGAACAAAGGGACACCGGCTTGGATGTTGCATGCGACTTTACGAGTTCTTTAAAACGAGAGTAAGGATGGAGATCCATGAGGAATTGATCGCAGAGAATTTCTGAGGGTGACGCTCCATTATGTAATTGTTCTGCCACATGATCGATTCGAGCCGCAACATCCGCAGATTCCGGCCCGGGGGCATCCGCCCACTTCTTTGGGCTGGTTTGGAAGTCTCGCCCGGCCCAGGCAAAGGCACGACTACCCACAGACGACAAGAGCCAGCTTGAGGCCAAACCGACAAATCCACGGCGTGTAAATAACTTCATAACCGCAGTTACGATCTCCGCAGGCTAGTTAATTCTCAGAAAAAAGCGCGTTCACGAAACCCAATGGTCAAATCAGAGCAAGTGGAGAGTTCGTAAACGGTCCAGGTCGCTTAACCATTTAATTCCGTATCCCACCCGGCACACGGTGCTTACCGGTGTGTCGAGTGGGTGGGACTCTCGTCAAGTGATGTTCAGTCGGCTAAAAGACCCTTTAGTGCGCCATTGCCGGGGACCACTAAGTGGCCCTTCATGTCGCCAAGTTCGGTCGGAACGCCATTTTCTCCGATCTTAAATGCATGGATGTGGCGGTCGGTAGTGGCGATCGCGTACAAGAATCTGCCATCGGGAGAAAGGGTGAGGTCCTTAATGTCTGGCGACGAGTGTCCGCTCAGCTTGGTAACACCGATCGGGGATAGGGCGCCCTTCATCCCGACTCCAAAGGTCGAAACCGAGTTGCTCGCATAGTTTGCGACATAGAGGAACTTGCCATCATTGCTGATGGTCGTCCAGCAAGCGGCAGACTCGCCGTCGCCAGTCTTGGCACCACGACTGAGTTCCATCGAATTAGAGTCCACGTTGAAAGTGACAATGCCGCTACCGCGGAAGTTTGAAACAAAAAGGTGGTTACCGTTGGGGTGCCAAGAAAAGCCGACATCCCCGCTGAATTCACCTGTTGTTTGAGGCGATCCTGGCGCCGCAGTCAACTTGCCTTCTTTGCCAACTTTGAACAGGCTGACCATCGAGGTCTCGGCCGCTTGATAGCCATGGGTCACGGCGATTGTGGCACCCGTCGGGCTAAAGGAAATTTGGGCTGGCCCCGCACCCTTCGCAAAAGTCTTCGTGGAACCTTCTATCGGGGTCAACATTCCGTTCATGCTTACTCGGAAACCGGTAATGTTTGGTTCTCCGCCACGGTATCCTTGATTCGCCACAAAAAGCAAGCCGTCGTGGAAGGCGAGGCTTACGGGAGTCATGCCTTTCGATGGTGTCGGCTTGCCGATCAATCCCAGCTTGCCTCCTCCCATTTTACGGAAGACCGAGATCGTGTCACTGCCAGGGTTAGCGGCAAAGATCATGTCTCCCGACATAATCAGGCTGCTTTGATCTTCGAGGTCACCTTTGGCAATGCCTTTTCCACCGGTCGAGACGGGTTCGCCAGCAAGCTTTAATGAGCCGTCCTGTTGGCGGGCAAAGACCGCGATTGCGTTCGAGTCATTTTCATTGGTCATGGTATAGACAAAGCCAGTTTCAGCCTTTACGGTGGAATTGGCAATGGCCATGCCCATTGAGCCGAGGACGATCGCGCTGAGCGCGGGAACGATTAGTTTGTTGATTTTCATCACGACAAGCAAATAAACTCATCCCCGGCTTTGTTCCCAAAATTTTCGCAGCATGGGCAGATTGACAAGCAATGCAATGTGTCCATTATTATGGTGATGACAATCTAGCTCGTTTCGCGCGTATTCCACTTTTGAATCCAGAATGAACCCTGGGCGTCGCTAATTGCAGTTAGAAACCAATCAGCCAGATATGAACAAAGAGCTTCAGTATCCTACTATCCGAATTTGCCCGAGCCGACCCTTGGTTATGCAGACCATGGCTCGCACGTTTGAGTTCGTCAATCATCCAGTACGGATTGCCAGTAAACTTAATCTCAAATTATGGCTTAGTCCAGACGGGATTCGGAATCGCAGCCTAAACTTCTTCGACTACTCTTATTCATTTTCCTGCTCTTCTAGTTCGGTTTCGTAGTTTCCTGGTGAGACACCTTCTCCCTCTTGTTCTCCAAGCGGCAATCTAGCGGACTCAGTCCATCGTGCCGTCCGCCAAAAGGTTCGGGCCCGCCACGCGATCCATGAGCTTTTGGGCACTCCGCAACGCCAGGCTCACGTCAATCAAGTCAACGCCGGTTTGGGATGGACTCATTTACTCCGGCATTTCGTCGAGAGTGTCAAAAATTCAGTACGGAGTACCAAGCACATTAAAATTGTCGCGCGGAGACGATCTCGGTCACAACAAAGGGGCGAATTAATCATCATCCTGATTGCCCATGCCTTGAATCAGTCCCTTGTCATCCAGACTAATCGTGATAAGTCGGCTCTCCTTCCCGTATCGAACACGGTAGGATACATTTTTTCCACCGCGTGAGATTCGCACAGGAACAACCATGTTCCTCTCACCAAACGCCTGCAGTTCCTTTACGAACCCTTCGAAGCCTTCTTTTGTCACGGCCCCCCACATCTCGGTGGTCATCAGCTTTTGTGCATTAGATGCATCTCCATCCAGTAAACTCAACAATAACTTGGTTACCTCGGGTGCGGTGTCGGGGATTGCTTTCAGAGATTGGCGGGCAAGCTCCGGAATGTAGCAACCGGCAACCTGTTGGGCAAGTTTGTGGGGATCTGCGGCGTCGGAATTCGCGAGAACAATCACCGCGAGCTTATCATCAGGGAACCGACGAATACTGGTTCGGAAGCCTTGCCAAGCACCGTTATGTCCGATATGTTTGTGCCCGTTGACGGGTTCAAGACTCCAACCAAATCCATAGTCGGTGACGGTTCCACTTGGCAAAACTGCCGAAGTCCACATTTGTTGCTTGATAGAGTTGCTCAGAACATCATCTCTATCCAGAGCCGCATTCCAATTAACCATATCTTGCAAAGAGAGATAGATGCTGCCGTCTCCAGTTGTATTCAACATCGGAGCGACCCAAGTTTGATTAAACGGCTTCCCGTCGACGATCTCATAACCGGCAGACCGATTCATTACGATGTCCGATTCGGTAATAATTCGCGCCGTCTTCATCCCAGCGGGTTTGAAAATGCGTTCGACGAGTTGATCTCCGTAGAACTTCCCGCCGACCTTGGAGCACAAAAACCCGAGGACGTGGTAGCCAGTGTTACTGTAGCTCCACTTCTCACCTGGTTGAAATATCACAGGAATTTCTCCATCAATTTTGAGCAGTTCTTCCTCCGAGTAATCCTTGCGCATATCCAGCTTTTCGTATGGATCGCTCAGGCCACTGGTATGGGTGAGCAAGTGTCGAACCGTCACCTTTTCCCAAGATGGCGATGCATCGGGGAGGTAAGTTCGAATTGACTCATCAAGCTTTATTTTTCCGTCTTCAACCAGCTTCATAACCAATGCGGCGGTGAACTGTTTGCCCACAGAGCCAGACTGAAAAATTGTCTCAGGAGTCACCTTGACTTTGTGTTCTAAATTTGCAAATCCGTACCCTTTTAACTTGATGACCTTGCCGTTTTGGATGACGGCGACGCTCATCCCGGGCGTACCTGATTTCTTCATTGCATCCTGGACAAAGTCATCGGCTTTGTCAGCAACTGTAGTGGTCGGCAAGATGGCGGCTAGTAAACATATTCCTAATAGATGGCGGTATCTGAAGGACTTTGAAATGCTTGAGGAAGTCATACTTGCATTCTAGCCAATTAAGCGCTCTTTGACATTTGAGAATCGTAAGATTTGCTGCGCTCGAGAGTATGCTGTGGATCATGTTGATGTCTAATCAGCTTGGCAATCTCAGATCAGTCCAACTTTTGAACTGGACATGGTTAATCAATTCTGATGGCCGTGGATTCAATCCTGGTCGACAGCCAGATCCCCTTAAGCGCATTAGACAAATTTCTATGGTTGACACGGATGTCACAGCATCGGATCGAGCGAAACAGATATTTAAGCGATAAGTTTGTTTCAGATTCACGGAGAGTAATCGCCCAGTCATGCTTTTTGCCGCGTCGTATAGGTGACTCTTTGTCGTTCAAAAGCGATCATGTATTGCCTTTCAGCTTTGTGCTTCAACACTGTTCGTTCATCTGTCACTGAATATTAGAAAATTCATCTCGATATATGAACATCACCAAAATCGGCAACGACCGGTTGGTAGAATTGCTGAATGAGACGTCTTGCGGTACTGTTGGGAATTGGGTTGATTGTTGGGGCGCAAGCCCAAAATTTTCGATTTGGATGGCGCGATGAGATTATTTCAACCCGCATTCCCGAAAATCTGAATGCAAGCGCAATCGATTCTTCGGGCAACCTCGTTGTGGCAGGAACCGTCCAACTCGCGGCCAATCAGGTTGATGTTCTTGTTAGAAAATATGATCCTTTGGGGGTCAAGATTTGGGAGCAAAAATTTGATATTGGAGGTTTGAAACTTGTAGATTCAGTACAAGGAGTGGTCATCAATTCAAAAAATGAGATTGTCATTTCGGCGGGAACTCCCAAAAATGGGTTCGACAATTTTGTCCTTATTAAACTCGCACCGACCGATGGCAGAGTTATTTTTCAGAATGTGTTGGACACGGGAACGAGTCGAGCGACCGCCACCTCGATTGCGCTCGATCCGGTTTCTGGAGGTTACATTCAGACTGGTGGATTTGGTAGAAATGCCCGCGAAGAATTCATAATTGTGAAATGGTCTGATTCTGGCGAGGTGGTTTGGAAAAAGACTTGGACTAACGGCATAAAAGGTGATCGCTCAGCAAAGAGCGTAGTTGTTGGTTCAAATGGTGACATTTTTGCGGCCGGTTATAGCGCGACAGAAAAATATTCCCAAGATTCGGCCGTGCTCAAACTGAGTCCAACGGGGGATGTTTTGTGGGCGACGGTTTTTCGCGGTGGAGATTTTCCGACAAATGATTCGGCCCGATGCGCTAGCCCAGATTCTAGTGGGGACTTATATGTTGGGGGCGATGAGTATGTGACTGGAAGCCGAAATAGTGCCTATTTAGCGAAGTTGAGTGGAACTGAAGGCAATGTGATCTGGAAATCGGATGTGTTGGAGCCACGAGGCATGGATGGTGCAACAGTTGCCGTTCAATACACCGAAAGAGGTGCGGTTGCAGCGGTACAGATGAATCCGACAAGTGCTGGTGGGTTCGATTTAGCGGTTCTGAAATTTGATTTGTCCGGAAAAGAGGCATGGAGAACAGTTGTTGATGGGGGAGCGGGGAACAATGAAGAAATTGCGGGATTGGTGATCGATCATTACGGATCAATTTACATAGCGGGGGGATCTGTTGGGTCTGATCGGATTACGAAGTACATGGTTGCATGCGTCGATCCGCTAGGGAAAATCTCTTGGCAATACCGTGATACCGGGAGTTTGGCGGCACTGCCGGCAAATGTCAGTATGTCAAGTGATAGTGGGCATGTTTTTGTTGTTGGCTCAAAAAGTCGAGG
The DNA here is from genome assembly GCA_046154445.1 of Fimbriimonadaceae bacterium. Classification (GTDB taxonomy): domain Bacteria; phylum Armatimonadota; class Fimbriimonadia; order Fimbriimonadales; family Fimbriimonadaceae; genus UphvI-Ar2. The sequence continues at coordinate 17,819 of JBJXDW010000094.1, forward strand.
GGTCGATGATGATTTGGGAATTATAACGCTCTTCCAAGCACCTCGGGCAACGGCGGATCGATACACCGTTTATGTAGGCGAGAAACTCTCAGTTGATTCGGTAAGCGGTGTTTTGTCGAATGATATCTTTTGGCGATTTGCGGACTTAAAATTGGCATCATCGACAAAATCGGGGACACTCGAATTTTCGGTTGATGGAGGATTCGTTTTTACAGCTCCCACGACTCCGGGTGAAATTAGCTTTGAGTATGAACTGAGTCGTGATGGATTGACGTCATCCAAAGGGCTTGTGACAATTAGCGTGGTCAAGAAACCTGGCTCTCAATCAGACGAATATAATCCGTAACTTGCTCAGGAGTCTACGGATTGATTTCGGGGAGATCGGAGCCGTTGTCGGCAAATGTCCAAGTAGCTTCTGGTCGATGATGTTCCCACTTTTTCAAGGCGTCGAAATTCGGAGAAAGGAAACACTCCGAGAATACGGTGACTTGGTAAACAATTATCCAGCAGGGCCACGGTAGACCTCCGCTGAGCCAACGTGATAGCGGGCATTCTTCACCACATTTGGCAAGAATTGAGAACGTGGCATGTGTTTGGTATTTGATCGATGGACAAAATTCCAAAGTGTCAATTGTAGACCGTGAGTTAGCTTTTGTTGATAAGTTCGTAGTATTCTGTAGTAGCAAGGGATTTGCAAATATGAATGTAACGGAACAAATAAACCAGTATTTTGCTAGCCAAGCGGAACCAAAGCGAGGCGAAATGCAGGCTTTGCACGAGTTGATCCTTCAGGCGGCGCCGGGTTGCCGGCTTTGGTTTAGTGATGGGAAAAATGAGGAGGGGAAGGTTGTTTCTAACCCAAATATTGGTTATGGCGAGTACACAATTCGATACGCTGATGGTTCGACGAAAGAGTTTTTTCGTATCGGTCTAAGTGGAAACACGGCTGGGATTTCTGTGTATGTGATGGGTCTGGATGACAAAACCTATTTGAAGAGAACATTCGGTGATTCGATTGGCAAGGCGAGCGTGACCGGATACTGCATTAAGTTTAAGAAGTTGCATGATATTGATGTTGAAGTGCTGCAAGCGGCAATTCGATATGGTTTTGAATCGGTCAATTAGATCACTCCCAGGTGTCGCCTGATCTAGTTCCTGGTCGTTCAAAGCTGTTTGAATGTAGTCGATGATGAGAGTGAACTGAGCCGTGACATCCGGGGAAGCAATTTACCTGCATTTTCGAATTTTTTTAGAACGTAATGAGAGCCAATCTAATTCGAAGTGCAGGTCTAGAGTGTGGTAATCATTCGCAAACATATCGGCTTTATGTTCTGTCTGCAATAAAACTGTCATTGAAATTGTGGACTAACATTATGTTCTCGGCTCGTGTCACGATCTAATTATTGAGAGATAAGTGTGGTTTAAGTCAACTGACCCTACTTTTCTCTGAGGAATTTCCATGGAAAACAACACACCGAACCACTCGCATTCTGGCCTTGATTTAACATCTGTACTTTTCGGACTTGGAAGTGGGATATTGGCGACGCTGATCTTTGCCACTTACAAGCAACGCGAATTTGATCGAATGATAGATAAGTCACGAAAGATGGCTGGGTCGGCGGGGGACTTCGTTGACCACATGAGCGACGATGCTCAAGCCATGACATCTCGTTTGGCACACGTAGCGCACGACGGCGTCCGTTCGGCAAGCCATGCGTCCAAAGATGCAATCGAGGCTGTTCGTAGCACTTTATCGGGCAAGAACAATTCCTCATAGTCTTCGATTGCGAGCTTAAGGTTATTGGATTTTTGGGTATCGGAGCCGATCTGTCTCAAAACAATAATTGCGGATCCATTTTTGGATACGGTAAATTCTCGGCATTCAATTTTGAATGCAATGGCGCAACAGTTTGGCCATGAGGTTGAAAACAATTATGAAACCCAAGAACATGATTTGCCTTTGGTATGAAAAGGATGCTCTGAGTGCTGCGCAATTTTATGCAGAGACTTTTCCGGATAGCGAGGTTACTGGTGTTTACAAGGCACCGAGTGATTTCCCTAGCGGACAAAAGGGTGACATTCTTACGGTAGAGTTCACGGTACTTGGAATTCCCTGTATTGGATTGAACGGGGGCACTTATTTCAAACAATCGGAGGCGTTTTCATTCCAGATTGCGACCGACGATCAGGAAGAAACGGATCGCTATTGGAATGCGATAGTTGGCAACGGCGGCCAAGAAAGCGAATGCGGATGGTGTAAGGATCGCTGGGGCCTTTCGTGGCAAATTACACCTCGGACTCTCACCGAGGCGATGACGGCAGGCGGGGATGAAGCCGCGAGAGCATTTGAGGCAATGATGACGATGCAGAAGATCGACGTTGCGGCGATTGATGCCGCGCGACGGGGCTAGGATTTGCGGATCATTGGAAGATTTAGTTATCCAACGTAGATTTCTTGATCGTCCCAACACGTTTGCAGAAAATCAATTTGCCCCGTGTGAAGAGTTGCGTGCCAGCCAGGTAGGTTCATTAGAAAAGTCATTTTTATTGACCACCCCTGTCCGGAATCGAGAGTGGATTCGATTTCTTCTGGCGTTAATGATTCCAACGCGGCAATGACTTCTTCGGTGCCCGCCCTAAAGATACTTTCTATATCTTCTCGGCAGGTGATTGCGATTTCCTCGGCTTCTCTTTGGGCCAACCACTCCGTTAGGTTTTCAGGGTTTGGCAGTTCGCGATTTCTGATCATCTCGGCAAATCGTCCGGCATAAAGTGCGGTGTGGGCGGCGATCCGGATTGCTGACTTTGCGGTTGGAGTTGCTTGCCAAGTTAGCTTGTCGTCCGGAACGTTCGAAAAATTGCGGAGGAACATTTCCATGTTTTGAATTGCGCTTACTTTACTTAATGTTTTCACTCTTTCCATTCTTGATTTGCTTGTCAGTTTACAAGAAACATGCTTGAAACTTTAGAGAATATTTGTCGTGGAATCGATGCCCATTCTTCGCAGTTTCCATAGTGCTAGACGGGCTTATTTTTCTCGACGTATTGTCAAGGGAGGAATTTTTCATTAAGATCGATGTGGGACATAGACTCATCAGTAATGACTTGATTGGTTCCAGGGAAGACTTGGGTAGTGGTCATAGGTCTAAGCATTCTGAGGGTGCGAAGCAGTTCAGTTGCTTGGGGTGTTTTCGGCATCTTTGAGAAGTCCGTGAAGCATTTTGTTGAAAACGATGCCATGAAGGGGAACAACCATGTACCAATAAATGATTCCGAATAGCCCACGAGGTCGGAACTTTGCGGTCATTATCAATCTTGACTTTTTGTCTTTTTCAGTCAGGGGTTCGATATTGAAAGACAGGGTAGCCGTTCCAGGGAGTTTCATTTCGGCGGTGAGAATTAGAGTATTTGGCGGATCAATTGCCGTTACCCTCCAGAAATCCAACGAGTCACCCAGTCTTAAATCTTGGGAGTCTCTCCGACCACGACGTAGTCCGGGGCCACCAACGAGCCGATCAAGTCCGCCACGGATACTCCATAACCAATCCGCACCTCGGTACCCTTTTGCGCCACCAAGTGAAGAAACTGACTTCCACACTTCTGTTACTGAGGCCGAAGTCATTGCTTCTCGCTGATCGACAAACTCTGTTCCACCTGCCCAAGTTGGGTCGCCCGGCATGATTCCGGCGTCAGACCAAAATGTTTCAATTGACCCCGCTTGCATTCTCATTACCGAAGCGTCTATTGCATGACGAACATTGAGACAATTGTGGGGCATAAGCTGAATTGCATCATCGTTCCGGCACACAACTCGGTTTCGAAGGCCCTCGGCAAGTGGTCTTGCGATGCTGGCATGGAGAGGTGTGACCAGATGAATCCAGAGAGAACTCAGTCGGGGAGTGAGTACAGGAACGGAGATTACAAATCTGGGGTGAAGCCCCAGCGCTGATGCCATAATACGCATGAGTTCTGAATAGGATAAGACATCGGGGCCACCGATATCTATGGTTTTGTTTATCGTTTCGGGCACGGTGAGAACTTCAACCAAATAGAATAGAACATCGCGGATTGCGATTGGTTGTGACTCGGTTGTTACCCATTTTGGAGTAATCATAACGGGTAGCCGCTCAACAAGGTATCTCAAAATTTCGAAAGACGCGGAGCCGGAGCCAATGATCATTGCCGCGCGCAGAACTGTTATTGGGACACCACTGGCTCCAAGCGCGGTCTCGACTTCTCTTCTCGAAGTGAGGTGTTTGCTTAGTCCATCTCCAAACTCACCGAGTCCGCCCAAATAGATGATTCTTTGAATCCCGGCTTTGGAACAGGCTTGCCCAAAATTTTCGGCCAACGTAAGATCTTGCGAACGGTATTCGGTTACCGAGGTCTCCATAGAGTGGATCAAGTAGTACGCGACTTCGCAATCTTGCAGAGCCTTAACGAGAGTGTCTCCTTCTGAGACATCGCCTTCGACGACTTCAACTTTTTCATGCGCTGCCCAGGGACGCGCCCGCAGTTTCGCTTCGCTTCGGGCGAGGCATCGCACGGTATATCCGGCATCGAGTAATCGTGGTGCGAGCCTTCCTCCGATGTATCCGGTTGAGCCAGTTAAAAAGACTCGGCGAATCGGTATTGGTTTCACTGAATCTTGGCCCATCACAAGTTATCATACGTGAAGAAGAACTCGGGTTATTGCCGAATCGAGTGAGAATTGAATACAAATTTGACAAAACGTGAGTTGTCGGGTGGGAGCTTCGGATACTTGAGTATTCGAGGGTGTTTCGGGATCAAATGGTGGTAATGGTGGTCTATCGGCTCTTTTTCGGACAACATTGGCAACGCATTAGCGTTGCTCCTTTTAGCTTTCCGCCGCCGTTGCCGGATGTGTTGAAGGAACCTCGATTGTTCAACATAAGTGTATTTGCACTAAACAAATAATCGTCTCCGACGTCAATATTGGCATGCTATCGGGGATTGCATTGATCACAATTTTGGGGAAAGCCAGTTTATCTCCTGTTCGCCATCCTTCTTTTAACTCTCACTTTCAAGGTCGCTTCGGATGTCAATCACTCAACTCAAACGCTATCGGGAAGCGTACTGGCGGCGAATATGATCCGCAAGAAGCCGGTAGCACCGCACGGTGGATGACGCCAAAAGTTAATGCAGTTCGGGTGACTTACTGTTCTTTTAAGAGCAAAGCTGCGAAGACGGAGGTGAGTTTTCACGTTTATTTGCCTAAGGCTTATGATGTTAATTCGACTCGTCGGTTTCCGGTGATTTATTGGCTTCATGGTTCGGGTGGAGGACTACCTGGCATTTCCCCGGTCAGTAGCTTTTTTGATCAGGCGATGGAGGCAAAAAAAATGCAACCTGCAATAATCGTTTTTCCAAACAGTATGGCGAGCGGTATGTGGTGTGACTCCAAGGATGGAAAGACTCCAATTGAGACGATTGTTATCAAGGAACTCTTACCTGAAGTGGATGCCAAGTTTCGGACAATTTCTAAGCGAGGTGGGAGAATCATTGAAGGATTTAGTATGGGTGGATATGGTGCTGGGCGCCTTGGTTTTAAGTACCCGGAACTGTTTGCGGGAGTTTCGATGCTTGCGGGTGGGCCACTTGATTTAGAGTTTCAGGGCCCTCGTGCGGCGAGCAACCCGGCAGAGCGGGCACGGATTTTGCAGTCTGTTTATGGCGGAGACTTAGAGGTATTCAAGGCACAGAGTCCATGGATGATTGCTGCGACCAATCGAGCCAAGCTCACGAGTGGAATCGCAATTCGCATTTGCATTGGTGAAGGTGACTTTACGCTTTCGGGCAATCGCGCGTTTTCCGAGCATCTTAAAGACCTCGAGATTCCGCATCAATTTGTGACCAAGCCCGACGTTGATCATGATACGATTAAGTTGTTGACTACTCTGGGCGAAGATAATTGGAAGTTTTATCGCGAAAATTTTGCCCCCGAAGAGTCGCTTAAATGAATTGAGAGAAGTGACAAGAACCCTGTTTATTGTGCATTTGATTGGTTTCATTCGCTGAGGTGTTTCTTGTTTCAACGATCGTTGGTAGGTCGAGTTATCTTGAGGTTCCTAAACTATTCCTCGTAAGTTTTGAGTTTTTTCGCTTGGGACTGTCACATTGTATTGGTGCCCTGCTTGATTTCAGATTGGGCATCAAGTCGGAAACACGTGTTGCCCTTACTTCCCGTATACTTTTTTAGTGGCGAGATCAAAGGAAGGAGCATTAGATATAAGAACTCGCCTGGGCGGGCTGATCCCGCTAACGGTTTGGCCATCGATATTCCTTATTCAGATGCAAGGCATTTATTCAACGGGACGGCATAGTGCCGAAGCGTTGCATGCGGTCGCAGGATTGGTTTGTGGAATTGCGACGGGGCTCACAGTTCTTGGCTTGATCCTGGCGTTGCTTGGGCGACGGGAGGCGAAAATTCGATTTCTCGTTATGGGGTTCGTTTTGCTCAACTTCATTTGTATTTATGAATATTTAGGTGCGAACTCAGTTATGTATGTTTAATGAACCCTGGGTTTGTATTTCATTCTTGGATGATTTTGAGAAAGCAGGGGTAGGATTCAAGGCATGATTGGTCTGATTGTTTTTTTGCAGGTGACTCCCAAAATGACAACTATTCATCTGGAGGGGTGGAGATTGCGGGTTGAAGAGAGTTTGGCGGGAGATGCTGATTGGAAGTCGGCGAAGAGTGAGTTGACTCGGCAGTTGCAGCAGATTAATCGAGTAGTAGGGGACGAGCCGCTGGCCAAGTTGAAACGGGTGACGATTTGGGTGCACCGGAAGAGCCCGGAGACGACTTGCATGGCCTATCATCCCGGAGCTGTTTGGCTGAAGGATCACAATATGAATCCGGACATGGCGAAGGGTGTGGAAGTAGGGAATGTGAAGAACTTTGTTTCTTGGACTTATGAGCAGCCTTGGATGGTGATGCACGAACTGGCACATGCTTATCACGACCAATTTTTGTCGGATGGATTTGAGAACAAAGTTGTGAAAGGTGCTTTTGCGTCTGCTATGGCGAGCAAGAAGTATGATAAGATTTTGCATTGGAATGGTTCGGAAACCAAACATTATGCAACATCAAATCAGATGGAATATTTTGCAGAGACGACTGAAAGTTATTTTGGCACGAATGATTTTTACCCGTTTGTGCGGGCGGAGTTAATGAGTTATGATCGGGCGAGTTTTTCGTTGATGGAGACGGTCTGGGGGAAGCCAGTTAAGCGGCAGTGAGGAACTCTGATTGATTCAATTCTGTTTACTCAAGTCCAACGTGAGATCAAATGTCTAATAAGCCAGTTGTCGTCAATGATATCCATTCAAAACTTAACCCGACTGTGGTCGGAAACATTTCATCACCTGAGACTGAAAGCGACTTGCTTGAAGTAATAGAGAAATCAAAGCGAATCGCAGTTTGCGGAGGTCGGCATTCGATGGGAGGGCAGCAGTTTTTATCTGATGAGACTCTTGTTGACATGAGCCGGTTGAATATGGTTTCGGTGAATGCGGATAGCTGCATTGCGAGGATTGGAGCAGGGGCGCAGTGGCCTGAGATAAATGAAGCGCTATTGGAAGCGCAGAATGGAAATCAATTTCGGCTCACTTATCGGCAGAAGCAAACGGGTGGAGATCGGCTATCAATCGGGGGAAGTCTTTCATCAAATATTCATACACGAGGGCTTTCTTTTGCTCCGTTCGTTGAAGATATAGAGGCATTTAGAATGGTTTTGGCGAATGGTGAGGTCGTTACGGTATCGCGAACTGAAAACTCTGAGTTGTTTTCATTAGCGGTTGGCGGCTATGGTCTTTTCGGTGTTGTGAGTTATATTGATTTACGATTGGTTCGGCGACATAAACTGCGACGTGAAGTTGAGATCAGGCGGTCAGAAGGGTTAATGAGTGCTATAGATGATAAAGTTAAAGAAGGGTATGAATATGGGGATTTTCAGTTTGCGATTGATGCCAAGTCTGAAGACTTTTTGGATAATGGCGTATTTGCTTGCTATCTACCAGTTAGTGATGAAACACCGATTGGTAATTCTAAGATCAGTGTTCCTAGGCGAGCATGGCATGAACTTGTCTACATGGCTCACGAAAAAAAATCAGAAGCATTTAGGCTGTATTGCGATTTCTACAAAAAGTCGTCAGGACAAATTTACTGGTCGGATACCCACCAAATGACGCCTTATTTGGATCATTATCACGAGAAGTTGGATCGGAGGCTCGGCGCAAAATGTGCAGGTTCCGAAATGATTACTGAGTTGTATGTTCGACGTGAGGACTTTGAAGTTTTCATGTCAGCGACGCGGGACTATTTACGAGCAGAAAATGCCAACGTAATATACGGAACAGTGAGAGTTGTTGAGGTAGATTCGGAAACATTTCTGGCTTGGGCGAAGGAGCGGTGGGCTTGTATAATTATTAATCTTCATGTCGACCATGATGAAATGGGTTTGGAGCGTGCAAAAAGCCAATTTCGGGGACTGATAGACATTGCTCAGCAGTTTGGAGGAAGTTACTATCTGACTTACCATCCTTGGGCGAGCCATGAACAGATATTAAAGTCGTATCCCCAGATTCCAGAGTTTTTTGCGAAAAAAGTAGCATACGATCCGCTGTTGAAATTCGCAAGTAACTGGTACGATCTCATGTCGAGGCTGATTCAGTAGTGGACATCAAAAAATCGTTGAAGCGGCAGTACAAAGCGAGTTTGAATATGTTGCGCGAGTGCATCGAAAAATGCCCGGATGAGGCTTGGCTTGCGGGAGAGCATCCCCGAAATTTTTGGCGTATTGCTTACCATGCGCTTTATTACACACATCTCTATATGATGCCGACTGAGGATGACTTTGTGGCTTGGGAGAAGCATCGAGATGATTCGCGGATTTTATGGGATAAGCCAGCAGTCGAAGAGGCGTATTCGATCGAGGAAACTTTGGAGTATTTAGATTTCGTTGCCGCACACGTTGGGGAATGGGTGGATGCGCTTGATTTGGAATCAAAGTCGACGGGCATCCCTTGGTACAAGGGGATGGGCAAATTTGAACATCAGCTAGTTAATTTGCGGCATATTCAGGGACATGTTGGACAGCTTTCTGAGCTTTTGATGACTAAGGGAATTTACTTGACTTGGGTGAGCAAAGCATGAACCAAGCGGCGTTGATTCGAGCACAGTTGGCATCAGTACGAGGAGAACTGATGGAGGCGGTTGATCGGCTAGATGATTCGATGCTGGCATGGGCGCCGGGTCCGGGGATGCGAACGATTCATGGTCAGCTTGTCGAGATTTTGATGACGGAAGTTTCGCTGCAGGAACGGATAAGCGGACGCGAGAGGCGGGCAGTGAAGGAGATTGAGGCGCCTTTTCGGGCGGCGGAATCAGTGTCGGGATTAAAGGTCTTGTTAGATGAGGTTCGTCAGGAAACCTTACGACTTTTGGAGTTGCGTGAGGCGTCTGGCATGGATGATGTGATTGAGGTATCGGCTGGGTTTGCTTCGTGGTTGGGATTGGAGACGGTAATTGCTTCGGAACTTTTTCGACATATTGCTCGGCACGAAGCGTATCATGCAGGGCAGTTGGTTTCTTATTTGTGGGCGAGGGGGGATGACCCTTATGAGTGGCCAGAGACCTAATTCATATTAAATGTTGGGGTTGAGAAAAGGAGCTTGACGACAGGGGCAAGAGTGTCGGAAGCAGTTCGGGCGTCTTTGATTTTAGAAAATCCACCGGCAGAGGACAGGGCAGTGAGGAGGATTTGTTTTTGTCCATCGTTGATTTGGACATCGAACATTTTGGTGAGGAAGTCAACCAGACCCTCATCGCTTTTCACTCCGGCTTGTTGGGAGTAAGCGAAAATGATTCCACCGACGGCGGGATCGCGTTCGGGGCCGAGAAGGAGGGTTGCGAACTTTGACCGTTCGAGCATCATGGCGGGGCTGACCCAAGCTTTGCCCCAGCGCCAGCCGCTGACATCGGGCGGGAAAAGCAGGAGCATGCCCTGTTGATACATTGCCCCTTGAAGGACAGAAGAGATGAGGTTTGGAGTTGGTGTGATTGGGGTGAACCACTTAGTATCTTTTGCTCGATCTTTGAGGATTGCATCTGTTAACTGAAGTTTATTGATGATGCCAATTGTGAAATCGGCGGGGCTTTTCACAAGTTGATTGACACACTTTTCGCTCCAGAATTCTGGGGATGCAGCGATTGCTTGCATTACGGATTTGATGTTGCCATTGGTGTTTTTGAAAACGGAGGCAAGTCTTTCGATAATCGCGTTTTCTGGTTCTTCGTAGGCAAAGAACTCCCAGAGTTTTTTGCAAATAAATCGATGAGTTTGGGGGTGATCGGCGAGGAGATTCAGGATTGATTGAGTGTCGAAGTTTGCGGTTTTGCCGAGGATGGTTTTTTGTCCTTGGTCGTGATAGATGGGGCTGAAAGCACTTGCGACGAGGGGAATTCCTTTTTCAAATGCTACGGAGAGGCGTTCTTTGGCAGTCTCTGGTCCTCCTTGGGGAATTACGGATCGGAGGCTCCATCCTGTCACTGCTCGAGCGCATTCCTTTACGTCGCTTTCCGTGTAGTGGCCAATGCCTAGGGTAAAGAGTTCGAGGAGTTCGCGTCCGAAGTTTTCGTTAGGGTTTCCGATGACATTTTGGTCGTTATCGAGCCATTGGAGCATGGCGGGATCGACGGTCATTGCGGTGAGAAGATCGTGAAAGTTACCGGCAGCGTGTTTCCGAATGGTTTCTAAATAGATCAGCATAAATATGCCATTTTCGATTTTCTCACCACTGACGGCAAAGTGATTGTGCCAAAAGAGGGTGAGTTTTTCTTGAAGCGGCCTTTTTGTAATGAGCATTCTCAATGCCCACCATCGGGAGATTCTTGGGGGGTCAACAGCAAAGGTGTTATCTTGATCGAAGAAAAATTCCCATGGGCTTATGGGGAAGCCTTCATCAATGGATTCGTAGTTGACTAAGTATGAAATTGTTGCGTCTAGGCCAGCCATTTCGAGTGCGTCAAGTTCAGCAATCGTAGCGCCAAACCCAAATCGTCTGAAAAGATGGGCAATTTTCTGACGCGTTGTTAATTCCATGACTGATATAAAAGGTACAGGAAGTTTTTGGAATTTGGTTGAGTCAGACAAAAAATTTGGGTCAAGTGGTGTAAGAATCTAGATTGTCTTGAAGCGGTAGGATCATAAGCATGTCATTTGATTTTTCTGGACTTAGGTTGACCACGGATCGTCTGGAATTGCGTGCCTGGCAGATCGAAGATGTGCCAGGGCTTTTTCGTCTGAGATCCAATCCGGAAGTGATGAAGTATTGGACTGTCGGTCCTTATCAGGATTTGGCTCAAGCAGAGAAGACGGTAGTGGATTTGATGGCGGTCAACCGCGAAGGTTCAGGTTTGGAGCTTGCAGTTTTTTCAGAAGCGGAGCTAATAGGGACGGCGACACTTCACGGGATTTCTTGGCCGAGTAGGCGGGCAGAATTGGGATATATGTTGCTTCCTGAGTTTCAAGGTCGAGGTTTGATGCACGAGGCATTGGTGGCAATTGTGAACTATGGATTTGGGGAACTGGGCTTAAATCGACTCGAGGCAGATATTGATCCGCGAAATGTGGCTTCACGGCGGTCTTTGGAGCGGCTCGGGTTTAAACTGGAAGGATTTATGCCGGAGCGGTGGATTGTTGAAGGTGAAGTGACGGATACGGAGTTCTTTGGGTTGGTGGCGAAGGATTGGAAGATCAATTCATAGTTTGCGAGCCCATTTGGTTTAGAATAAAAGTGTGATTCTCGCTGCAATACTTACTTGTCTGTTCAGAAATGAAACTGTAAGCGTGAATTCAAGCGAGGAGTTGGCACTGGCGGCACGTGTGGCAAAACCGGGAACAAGGATTTTGTTATCGCCTGGGGAGTATCGGGGAGGGTTGAGTTTGCAAGATTTGCATGGTGAGACGGATGCGCCGATTGTAATTGGTGCGGAGAACCCCAATAGGCGACCGGTTTTTGTGGGTGGCGGTTCGGGGTTGCAGCTCTCACGCGTAAGTTTTGTGGAAGTTCGGAACTTGGTTTTTCGAGGTGGGCGAGGGAACGGATTGAATATAGATGATGGAGGATCGATTACAAAGCCATCGCACCATGTTTTCGTAAAAGGAATTACGGTTGAAGAGACTCCGATGGGGAACAACGATGCGATTAAGTTATCAGGGTTGGATGACTTTAGGATTGAGGACTGCATCTTGCAGAAATGGGGTGGATCAGGGGTGGACATGGTGGGGTGCCATCGAGGTGTGATTGCAGGGAATCAATTTCGGGATGGAGGATCGAATGGGGTTCAGGTAAAGGGGGGATCGAGTGAGATTGTGGTTGAGGGGAATCGATTTTTGCGCGCAGGTCAAAGGGGGGTGAATATTGGAGGGAGTACTGGAGAAGCATTCTTTAGTCCAAGCTTGACGATGATGGGGGCTGAGAAATATGAGGCGAAACGGATTACGGTTCAGGGGAATGTTTTTGTGGAAGGTGGGGCACCGATTGCGTTTGTTGGAGTTGATGGGGCGGTAGTGCGGTTCAACACTTTTTATAAGCCGGAGCGGTGGGTGATCCGCATTTTGCAGGAAACCAGGTTGGTGGGATTTATTCCGAGTCGAGGTGGGGTTTTTGAGGATAATTTAGTGGTGTTTCGTGGGGATAACTGGGCTTCGGGGGGCGTGAATATTGGTGATAAGACGGCACCCGAAACTTTTGAGTTTGCGCGGAATTTTTGGTACTGCATGGACCAGCCGAATCATAGTCGTGCCAGTTTGCCGACTACCGAAGTTGGTGGGGTTTATGGGGTTGATCCGGGGGTGTCGATTAGTATTGACGGGGCTGTTACGGTGGAATTGAATAGTTCAGCGGGCAAAGTTGGGGCGCATGCTTGGAATAAGAGATTGTAAATACAGACTGACGTCTGGTAAAATTGTATTCATGGACACTACAGAAGCCCTTTTTGAATCTTGGCACCGACAGGCGCAAATGACGAAGAACTTGTTGAGCTTGTTTGATGAGCGATTGATTGAGGTGAAGCCCGCTGAGGACAGCGTTAAAGCCGCGGGTCACTTTGCGGATATTCATGGTTGCCGAGTGGAATGGCTTGAGTCGGCGAGCGGGCGCAAATGGCCGGAGCTTGGGCATCTTTGGTATTCGACGGAAGATGGTTGGGATTTTGTGAGTGATTTGGCGGTGATTCGCGAGCGACTTGAGGCGAGTGAGAAGGCGGTTGATGAATGGGTGCGCGAAGCGATTGCGGCGGGCACGCAGAAGTGCGGGCCGTACGATCATCCGGTTCTATATCTTCAGCACCAGTTGTGGCATGAGGGATACCATTTTGGGATGCTCCATTTGGCGCTCCGCCAAGGTGGAGCGGAACCGGAGCAGGCTTGGGAAGAGGCTAATGTTTGGGGGCTTTGGCGGGATTCAGAATAGTCGCCTATTAACATTGAGGGTGATAAAAAAAGCAAACCCCATCTGTAAATTCAGATGGGGTTTGCTTTTGATAGTTTGACGTTAGCTGTTCTTGCGTCGTCGTCGAGCGATGACCAGTCCGCCGATAGCGAGCAGGGTCATGCTAGCTGGTTCGGGGACTGCGTTGAGCGATGCGGACAATGCGTAGAACTGGGTGTCTACGTCAAGTGCGTCTACGTTATCAACACCGGTGATTCTGATTCCGTAAGTACCTGCGGTCAAGAATTGGCTGATCGCTTCGTTGCCGCCGAGACCATTTGCGTTCGCGGAGAAGAGAACGGTTCCCGAGCCGTTGAGAACAGCAAGGGTGAGATCTGACCGTTGGAACGAGTTGAACGAGATTTGAGTTCCGTTTTGTGGTCCAACGTTGTAGATGTCTCCGAGTACTTCCAGTGTGAGATCAAGAATTCCATCTTGGCTCAACGTAAGCGAGTAAAAATCGGTGTCGGTTTGGTCATCGATTGTAACGAAGTCTGATTCAGTTCGTGATACTACAGCGTTTCTTGCGCCATTACCAATCGAAACTGATCCACCGCCATTGAGAATCCCGAGCGAAGTTGCATTGATTTGCGTATCGTTACCTAGTCCTCCATTTGACTTTTCGTTCTTGTCGCCGTAACCTTTGTTTGCAATCAAGATGTCGTGCATTTGCGGACCATCGAACGTCGTGTCGATGAACGGTTCCATCAAAATGTTGCGATTGTTTGAATCCACGTGGGCTTGACCAATACCGTGACCAAGTTCGTGCTCAAGTGTGTTGCGCAAGAATCGGAAGCCATTGGAAGCACTTGCAAAGTCGGACATGTTATCGGTATCGACCATCATGTCGCCACCGTTCGGGAAGTAATTAAAGGCCAGTACGTTTCCTCCGACGTTTCCATCGAAGCTTCGTCCACCAATTCGCATGTCGGCACGGACGCCGAGGACTCCGCCGTTTGAACTAGTCTGTGCGACTCCATCGTCATTCGCTTCGTAAACCATGTTCAGGCCAGAAACTTGTCCCCAGCGGGAATAAACTTCTTGCAAAGTTGTGAACCAGGGACGAAGGGTGAGATCCGCGCCACCAGGGCCAGCGCCGTAAGTTGTGTCGAACTTTGAAATCAAGTTACTGGCGATGCCGCTCGATTGTCCATTTGAGTTATTGATTGTTGCGGTGCCATCTCGAAGGATGCCCCATGTGAGAGTGAGTGCGTTACCCATCGTGTGACCGTTAACAGGGGCGATTGCCGTGCCACCGCTCCAGCGACCAATGTTTGGTACAGTTTGGGCAAATGCGGCTGAGGTCATCAGCGCAGCAGCAAGAATGATAGTCGTGCGGAATTGATTCGAATTCGAATTTCCGAGGCGCGGGCAAGCAAGCAATTGGCTAGATTTCATTTCTTCTCCAACAAAAAGCTATTTTACATTGGGGCGCTCGTCGCAAACACAGTAATTTTGCCAATTTTTTGGGGAAAAGCTCCGATTTGGCACGGTTTTACGAAGAGTTAACGAAAGAATTTGACTGCGATGACATTTGAAAACAATATAGGTAGGTCGAATGTTGATTTGTTTTCTATATTGATTAATCACATTCAACAGTAAAATGGGGCTCATGAAAATTTCGCGATTGATTTTGTTTGTGGGGGATGTGGAAGGGGTTGCGAAGTTTTATGAGCGGCACTTTGGGATGGCACGGATTGGGGAAGAGGAAGGTTGGATTGAACTGGATGGAGAGGGGTGCGGGTTGGCATTGCATGCGCGCAAAGGGGCGAATGGGAAGGGATCGAATGCAAAGGTGTGTTTTGCGGTTGAGGATGTTGCATCAGAGAGAGTCAGGTTGGAAGGAGAGGGGTTGGAATTTCACTATTCGTTTGAGTGGCGGGGGATGAATTTTGCGGATACGCGTGATCCGGCGGGGAATGCGGTGCAGATTTCGGATCGTGGCGTTGCTCGTTAGTCGCCTTGTGTTGGGGATTGAAATAAAAGGGCAAGGAAGTAGCTTGCGTTCCTGGTCACATCTTGGTAATCAGCTGATTTCATGCTGAGGGTTACGTTGTAGCGTTCGAGGAATCGTTCGGCGGCTTTGCGTCCATCGGATCGGCCCTGCCTGGTGGATTGGGGGATGAAGAAGGGGACATCCCTATAGATTCCGACTTTGAATGGTTTGCCGGTTATTGTGATTAGGGTTTTGTCTTGATCTTTCGCGGTTTGGGCGAGGGCGAGGAGTTCGGTGTAGGTCATTCAAATCTTTCCTTTATTAGAGATATTAGATACGATGCATTGCCCGTTAAATCTTGGTAATCTCCTGGCCTGTCGCTCCCTAGCTTATTAAATCGATTGAGAAAATCTTCACTTGATTTTGCGCTTTGATTTCTGGGTTTTTTTGTTGATTCAGGTGTGAAAATAAGCCGATTCGCGTCAATGTCAACTTTAAATTTGTATCCCCGTTCAGTTAACAGGGTTTTCTGGGATGCAGTGGATGCAATTGACAGAAGCTCCGAGTAAGTCATGTCTGGGGTCATTATTCCTGAACACAAGCAACAAATTTTCTATATGAATTGGTTTCTTCTGACATTCATCAGAAATCACCTTTGAGTGTGATTCAACATAGAACGAGCTTTAAAGGCTATAGGCGAAGCGAGCAAAGTTTGTCTTCGAGGGTATTAAGGGATTCGTCGACTTTGCCGGGATTTTCTAAATAGTGTTTTACGATTTCCATTGCGCCGCGGGAGAAGGGGGTGGTGCAGCGGAAATCGGGGACAAAGGCTTTGATTTTTGAGTTGTCGAAGACCATGCTGTTGGCTTTATCGCCGAGAAGTCCGGGGCCGCGTTCGGGGTGGATTTGTGCGATTTTGGTGCTGGGGACGTGAACTTTGTGGGCTTTGACTTCTCGTCCGGTGAGCGTGGAAGCGGCGTGGGCGAGGAGGTCGTAGATTTGGTTCCAAGTCAGCCATTCATCGCTGGTGATGTGGAAGTTTTCGCCGATTGCGCCGCTATGCCCGAGCAGGCCGTTGAAGCCTTTGGCGAAATCGGTGTTGTGGGTGAGTGTCCAGAGGGATGTTCCGTCGCCAGGGACGCAGACGGGTTGGTTGTTGAGCATTCGGTGGAGGATGGTGTACCCGGTATCGAATGGGAGGAGGGTTTTATCGTAGGTATGGGATGGGCGGACGATTGTGATGGGAAATTTTTCTTCGCGGTAGGCGCGGGTGAGGCGTTCTTCGCAGGCGATTTTGTTGCGGGAGTATTCCCAGAACGGGTTATCGAGGGGGGTTGATTCGCGGACGGGGAGGATGCTGGGCGGGGTTTGGTAGGCGGATGCGCTGCTGATGAAAACGTATTGGTTGGTTTTGCCCCGGAAGAGGTTGAGGTCGCGTTCGATTTGGTCGGGGGTGAAGATAATCCAGTTGACGACGGCATCCCAGTAGTGGTCTTTGAGGAGGGATTCGGCATTGTTAATGTCGCCGGTGATGGTTTTTGCGCCTTCGGGGATGGGACGCGATGATTGTCCTCGGGTAAGGAGGTGGAGGTCCATTCCTTGTTTAACTGCGAGTTCGGTGCAGGCTGAGGAAATGATTCCGGTTCCGCCGATGAAGAGGACTTTCATAACGCGGCGTGAGTTTATCAGGTCTAGCCCAGAGATGGCTCATCTCCGGGCCAGAGGATAAGACTATTTTGACTTTTGTTTGCGTTTTGTAAACAAAGCAAAGCCGGCAAGTAGGGCCAGAGACGCGGGTTCGGGAACCGGATTTGCACTCACATTAAAGTTGTCGATTTGCCAGGTCGTCTGAGCTTGGAATGGGAGGGAATCGGTGAAACCGAATCCGAATCGCGTTGAGGAGTTGGGATCGAAAGGATCTAAGTCAGGGGTGAAATCTGCGAGATTAAATGTACCGGAGATCGTGACCCACTCATCTTCAAAAATGGCAACAGTACGATTTACTTTGCTGATGTCAAAGTCTAAGCCTGATCCTTGAATGAGATAGAACTCCATCCCGATTGTTGGGCTCGGCGGCCCTTGGAGGAGGTCGTAGTGAGAACGAACGTCGACGGAAAAACTGATTGTGCCGAGCGCGCCTTCAACAGTGGGATCGTAATATTGATCTTCTAGTACCAAATATTGAAAATCTGAGCCGTTGAACGTTGATTGGGCAAATTTGATATGGGCGTCTGGATTGCCGCCCGAAGGTTCAAGAGTTGGGGTGACGATACCGTCGCCGCTGGTGTCTGTATAAGCAACGAAATTTGGAGACGAGAACGTCTCGTTGAAGTTAAAGCCGAAGGACACTGCCGACGACATAATGAGGCCGAGTTGTATTAAGGTTTTCATGTTCCACTCCTTGCGCAGCAAACCGCCGCGAACTGAAGTCTCTATTTTATCTTAATAAATTACTTTAGTGGGGAATTTGCAAAATTTTTCTTAATTTTTTTCTAATTTGAGTATCCAAGATTGCCTGTTTTTTGCCTGACTGTATCTAAGATTGATTTGATCTCAAATAGATGGCGCGGCGGTTCCAGGAGCGGCGGTAGAGGTGGGTGGTGTAGGCGGCCATGATGAGGGTGATGGTCGCGACGAAGGTGAGGAAGAGGGGGAGGTCTTCGAGCAGGCCTGCGGTTCCGAGGGTGCCGATGGCGACAACGGTCATGAGGATAGAGACAATGAGACTGAAAAATAGGATGTTGATGAAGAAAATTTTGACAAAGGGGCGATAGGTCAGGCGTTCTGATTCGGATGGTTTGGGGCGTTTGAGGACGGTCTCCCAGTTTTCGGTTGAATCGAGATGCCGTAGGCACTGGGTTTCGAGTGAGTTGGGCGACCAATCTTCGGGGGAACGGCGGGGCATTGATTTTCTAAACGTTTATATTTGGAGGTGTGTTGCCTCATGGACTGCTTGATGATCGATAAGAGAATTCGCATTGGGAATTGTGAATTCTTGCTAGACTGGGAATGATATGAGCACGGCGGGGAAAGTTGCGGAGGTCACGGCGGCGTTTTGGGTGATGAAGATCTGTGCGACTACGCTCGGTGAGACGGGGGGTGATTACTTTGCCCAAACTTTGAATATGGGATATGACACGGCGACAATTGGGTTTCTCGCTCTGTTTTTGATCGCCTTATTTTTTCAGATGCGGAGTAAGGAATTTAAGCCTTGGATTTATTGGCTCGTGATTGTGGCGACAAGTACCGCGGGGACAACGATGTCGGACTATGTCGATCGGACACTCCATATTGGATATGAGGCGGGGTCGCTAATCATCGCTTCCTTACTTGTGGTTGTGCTCATTGTTTGGAAGAGGGTAATCGGATCGCTGTCCGTTGATCACATTTCAGGCGGGAAAGTTGAAGGGTTTTATTGGACGGCGATTTTGGTTTCGAATACTTTAGGGACAGCACTTGGTGACTACCTAGCGGATAGCTCGGGGTTGGGATTTGCCGGGAGCGCAGCGTTGATATCGGGTTTGCTCGTCGTGATTTTGTTGCTGCATTTTTATAGCAAGGTGAACAAGGTTTGGTTGTTCTGGTTTGCGTTTGTTTTGACTCGGCCGTTTGGGGCAACGTTTGGCGATTTGATGACAAAACCGCTTGATCATGGTGGGCTAAACTTGGGAACTTTAGGGACTTCATTGGTATTGCTCGCGGCTTTGGGGGCAGTGATTTCTTGGAACTATCACCTGAGAAAAGCACCTGTTGTCGCTGAGTCTTAGCGAACAATTTTGGTGTAATGTCGTCGGAGCTGTTGATGATCAGTTTCTTGGCGTTCTTATTGATGGCTCCAGTTGAAAAGCCGATTTCGTTAAAGATTGATGGTGTCGAGCGGACGGGAGTTTTGGTGCTTCCTTCTGGTGCAGCGCAGGGAAAAGTACCGCTTGTCTTTGGATTTCATGGTCATGGGGGTGGCGCAAAGCAAGCGCAGCGGTCATTTAAGATTGAGAAAGAATGGCCCGAAGCGGCAGTTGTTTATTTGCAGGGATTGCCGACTCCGGGACAACTCACAGATCCGGAAGGGAAGAAGAACGGTTGGCAGGGGAATAAGGGCGATCAGGGCGATCGCGATCTCAAGTTTTTCGATGAAACGCTCAAGTGGGTGAAAACTCAAGTGAAGGTTGATGACAAGCGCATTTATACGATGGGGCACTCCAATGGCGGAGGATACAGCTACTTGCTTTGGTCTACGCATCCGGGTTTGTTCGCAGCGGTGGGCGTAAGTGCCGGGGGATTTCGATCTGCGGATGGAGCGAAGCCGGCCCCGATTATCCATATTGCGGGTGAAGCCGATCCACTGGTTAAGTTTAGGGGGCAAGAGTTTAATGTTGGTCGGGTGCGGAAACTGAACGGATGTGACGCTGAGGGGAAGGCTTGGGGCGGAATTGAAGGTGCAGTTGAGTGGAAGGCTCCGGGCGGAAATTCAGTTGTGATGATTACGCACCCGGGCGACCATAAATACGTTCCGGAAGCTTCCTCTTGGTTTGTGAAATTCTTTAAAGAACACACAAAAAGTTAGTTGGTTTTGAGGTTTATACGGAAGCTTGGATCGGGGACGGTGTATCCAAGCTTCTGGCTTTTAAGAAAGTCCTTTGTGAATTGGTCGGGGGTGATTCGTACGATGAGTTTGATGGGCTTGCGACCGTTGCCTTCGTCGTCGAAATACATGAGTTCGGTGCGGACGCTGGAGCCTTGACCGACAGGTCGATTGAAATCGGTAACGTTGTACGGTTGTTTTAGGATGTTTTGGTCATCCATGACAAGTTCGACACTTTGGAATCCGGTTCCATCGAGAGCGATGTTTTGGGCGGTGGTTCCGTTTTTGAGTTCGACTCCGATGAGCCAGCCTGGTCGGTCGCCTTCCATCGATTTGACGCTATCGACCCGAAGTCGCCAGATTCCGTTGAATAGCCATTCGTTCATCCCGCCTTCGAGGGCTGTTAGTTGGTTTGCGCCGCCGTTTTGGGGGAAGTTGATTGTCATTGTTCCGTTGGCGGTGTTGATAGTTGCTCCTGCGGCTTTAAGCGCCGTGACAGGGATGTAGGTGACTTTATCAATTGTTTTTGGGGCACCGGCGACGGCTTTGCCATTGATAACGAGTTTGGTGGTGGCCTGCAGGGCGAGGGCAACGGTGGCCAGCAGGGCCATAGATATTACGGCGATAATCGGCTTTTTCATGTTATAAGTATGCACGGTGATGTGTTCGGGAGGGTTTGAAAATCTGCATCTTTTTGCGAATTTGAACTGTAGAATATAGTAAATGCGGTTTGAGGATGGTTTTGATCCTGAGTGGCGGGAGATATTGAGGGAGCCAGTTTCTACAGCTGAGTCGACTCAGTTGTTGGAGAGACTGGCGTTCCAGGAGTATGGAGACAATGTTAAATCAACTCTCGGCGATGTCTGCGAGGCTACAGGAGCAACACCCCAAGTCGTTGGGCGAATGCTTGCAGAGATTCGTGGCAAAACAGGGATAGAATTGTTTGGTGAAAAGTTAAGTGTTCTTAACAAGAAACTTCAATCACATGACCAGAGACTGACTGATCAAGCCGAACAACTATCGATGATCGGGGATCACTTGGGAGTCAAGGTTAAATCAAAGCGTGAAGTGCAAATCGAGCAAGAGATTCGGTCAATGGCGGCGGCGAGCATTGTGGATCGCCAAAATAGTTATTGGTGGTTGTTGATTGCGATTCTGATTGCCATCTATGTTTTCGCAATAATCCCCATTGAAAAGTCTAAAAGGAGTCCCAATAATATTCCGCCTCTATCGCGAACTGTCGGTGACACAGAGAGTGTCTCTCCAGATCGATAGTGCAGGAAACACTTTTTGAAGTAATTACTGTGAATTAAAAGTAACAGTACCTCTTGCTCGCGGGCAAGAGATACTGGATGCGGTTAAGCCTTTTCTAAGCGACTTTGCGTCGTCGGCGAGCAAGGGCGGCGACACCGGCAGTGAGGATGACCATGGTTGCAGGTTCGGGCACTGCTTGTGCGAATTGGCTACTACGAGCGGTGGCGATTTGGCTAGTTGTCAGCAAATCAAGTCCGAGTCCGTCTGGAGCAACGTTGCCAAGGGTCTGAGGAATAGTCCGATTACCACCATCGCAGATCAAGTGGTTGGAAACAGATGTATGGCTTAGTCCAAGAACGTGACCAAGTTCGTGGGAAAATGTATCGACGCGACCTAGGGCAGAGAATCCGGCGATATTGGTGGTGTCCATGACCATATTGGGAGAATTAAGAGACTGAGCGAAGCCGTAAACACTTGATCCAGTGATGGTATCGACAAACCAGGCGTTCACAACGAGCGGATCGCTACTTCTTCCGTTACCGGACTGGGTAAACAAGCTATTGTTGTTAATGTTCCAGCTATTGAGAGTCGTATTGTTCACAAATACAGTTGGGGAGAAATCGAGAACGATATTGGCCTGTGCCCAGATTTTGTTGGCAAAGGTTCGATAACTCAGATCGGGGGAAGTGTTTGAGCCATCTGTATTTGAAACCAAAATCGTGTTGATTTTGACGGTGAGGGTTTGTGCGGAAGCAAATGCCGAGCAAATGGCAAGACAGATGACAATCGTTGCTTTGATTTTCATGGGGATTTTCCTTTCCTGATGGTAGACGCCTCCAATGAGGCATTAACTTAATCCAATCCTATCACAGTTAGCTTTTGTGATTATGTTAAAGTTGCAAAAACTGGTAATTTTGTTTAGCGACTTTTGCCAGAGGGGAGTTTGCTTTGCCCCTACGGCCCGCATATTGAGTTCAATTAGAGTGACCCGATGTAGCGATCCAGGTTTTCAAAGGTGCCGCCCCATCCTTGAGCACAGCCTTCGAGACTTGTGGCAAATGTGTCGAGTTCCTTTTGAGTTGCGTTGATCGGCTCCCAGGTCAGGTTGAGGATTGTTTGGTCTCCATCGGGTGTGAAGGTGACGGTTGTCAATAACTCCAGGGGCCACGATGGAGCCATGGGATGACGTGCGAGATTGGCTTCCGCATCGGAGAATGCGTTGATGTAGACAATTTTGTCCTTCGGATCAATCTCTGTGAAGGTGTATTTGCCATAGATTTCTGTGCCGTCGGGGGCGACCATGCAGTAATGATTGTAGTCCCCGACTTCAAAGCTAAATTTTCCTTTGAAGTTTGGATTATCCGTGAATCCAGAGGGTTTGAACCACTTGCCGATGTGCTCCGCTTTTGTCCAACACTCCCAGACGAGGTCGCGAGGGGCGTTGAATATTCGGGTGATCTTAAAAATTGGAATGTTCATGTCTTTTTACTTGAGTCAAGGGCTGATTCCAAATTATCCATGGACTGATTCCAGCCGATGATACATCCCGCAGCAAATTCTTTGCCTGGAACCTGGAGTTCGACGGTCACGAGAGTGCCGGATTCGGTCGGTTCGAAAATGATTTGCGTAGTTAGTCCTTTGATTTCTTGGTCAAGGTAACCGACTTGGAAATCGTATTCGATCAGCGAGTTCGGGACAACTTTTGTGAAGATCCCTTCGCTGATTGCACTGTTTCCATCTGAATCAATAAAGTGGGTGTGAGTTCGTCCACCGACTTTAAGTTCAAACACGATGTTTGGGCAGGAAAATCCAGTTGGGGCAAGCCACTTCTTAAGGAATTCACTGTTAGTGAAGGCGTGGTAGATGGTTGTAACTGGGAATTGAAATTCGCGGACGATTTGGATTTTTTCTCGGATCATGATTGTTTTTCCATAAGGTAACGGTCGAGGTTTTCGAACGTTGCTTTCAATCCAATGGCGCATCCATCAAGACTTGCGACAAATGTGTCGATATCCTCTTGTGGTGCGTTGAAAGGTTCCCAAATGAGGGTTACGGTTGTTTTGTCATCCTCTGGGACAAAAATTAGTGTGGTCAGCCTTTCAAGTGGCCATGTCGGCATCATCGGGTTGCGACACACATTCGCGTTTTCATCAGAGAATGAATGGACATAAACGACCTTGTCTTTTGGGTTGATTTCTATGTAGCGGGCAAGCCCGTAGATTTCTGTGCCGTCTGGTGAAACAGTGCAAAAGAGGCTTTGCCCTCCGACTCTAAAATCGCTTTTTGGTTGGAAGTCCGGCTTTTCTTTGCTTCCAGGTGGTCGCAACCATTTTGCGACATGTCTGATGTCTGTCCAACATTCCCAGACGAGGTCATGAGGAGCGTTGAAAGTTCGAGTGATTTTTAAGATCGCAGAACTCACGATTCTTGTTCTCCTAGGTATCGTTCAAGTGCATCGTAACTTGACGCGGCTCCTTGCTCCATTCCGGAGTTGGCATGTCCGTCTCGGGCTTCTTTACACAAGTGCTTAACAACGACTTTTAAATCTGTGATGCCATTTTCTTCGCTGAAAGTGGCAACTTCGACAGATGCGTATTCACGGATTTCGGGGACGTTGTAGATGAATGTTCGAACGAATTTCTCGTTCGGGATAGCTTCGAGGCATTGTCCAAACATGTGGTGGACACCGTGTTCGCCCATGTCAGTCTTAAAACTCCAAGGTGCGCTGATTTCGGGTTTGCCATAACATTCAACGATCGTGCCGAAGGAGCTTCCGAGCCAGTGTTTGTGGTTTTCGTGGTCGGCAAAGGCGTTGTAAACGAGCGCTTTGGGGAAGTTGAACTTGCGAGTCATGTGGATCTCGGTTTCGCCGACAAGGGCGACTTCTAGTTTGTTGGTACTGGTCATTTTTCTTTCTCTTGTTGTTGTAATTCTTTGAGATAG
>JBJXDW010000095.1:0-7470 GCA_046154445.1 Fimbriimonadaceae bacterium
CCATTTGGCCAGTCCTGCAAATTCACCGGAGGCGTAAACGGTGCAATACCACCATCTCCTGAACCTCCCTGCACAGGCCCGCGATAACCTGAATAAGGATTCGATGGCGAATAAGTTGCTCCTCCATTCCGATTAACTCCTCCATCAACCGAACTACCATTCGGCGTTTGAACTGCACCTGTCCCCACACCGTTCCCATCAACACCCTTCGGCACAACCGGCACCATCGTCGGGTCAATCGAAAAACCCGAAACATTGTCGGTCTTAACCAGCAAGTCGTCCGGCAAATTGTTCGAAGAATTATTTCCCGCAAAATAAAGTGCCGCCCCAACTGAAGCAAGCAATACCCCCGCCGCTGCAACCAACAAAATTCCCTTCCGATTGCTTACCGGCTCCACAATTGCAATTTCTTCCGCCGCAATGAGTTTTTCAAGGTGCGCAACTCGAATCCGATCCATCGCATTATCCGGGCGAAGTTCCATCACCCGCCGATAAGTCTCCAGAGCTTCAGCAAATTGGCTTTCACGCTCAAAAATATCCCCTCGCAAAGCCAAGGCATTTGCATTAGCTGGATCAATTTCTAAAACAGAATCTGCAACCAGCCCCGCTTCATGTGTCCGGCCATCATTCAAAAGTTGACGACCGTCAATTAATAACTTTTCTGCCTCTGCTTTCATTTCTTCACGCGTATCTTCCGGCAACGGAACCCCACACTGCCTGCAAAAAGCACCATCAATCGTGTTCTTCGCCGCGCACTCCGCGCATACCAACAGTTCAAGCGTTCCCATTACCACTCACTCAAGAGCAACCCTCATGCCGAAGCTTTCCAATCAGCAATCAAAAGTGCCCTAGTTCAAATCTTGCGATCAATACCTAGTGTACCAGTCGCATACCAAAACGACGAATTAAACACTGAACTTAGTTCACATTCAAAAACCACCAGGACCGAAAACACAAAAAACCCAGTAACCGAACTATACTCAAAACCGTGACGACGCCGTCTGTAACCCCGCTCCATCAAGACCACATCAACCTCGGAGGTCGCTTGGTCGAATTCGCCGGATTTGAGCTCCCAGTCCAATACAAATCCATCATCGCAGAATCACTTGCCGTCCGCAACGGAGCCGGAATGTTTGATGTCTCACACATGGCCCGACTCACATTCAAAGGCGAAGGCGTCCTCGAATTCCTCGAACAGATCACGACCAACGACGTCGCATCCCTCATCGACGATCACGGGCAATACTCCATGCTCCCTAACTCCACCGGGGGAGTCGTCGACGACATCATTGTCTACAAAATTACCGACGACACCTACAAAATGGTCGTAAACGCCGCCAATCACGCCAAAGATGTCGCCCATATACAAACCCTGCTACCAACAGGAATCTCTATGACCGATCAAACCAGCGAAACCGCCATGATCGCCGTCCAAGGCCCCAAAGCCGCCGAAATCGTTTACTCTCTCACCCAACAAAGCGAAGACCTTAAATCCCTTCCATTCTTTGGCACCACCACCGTCGAAATCGCTGGCATCACCACCTTCGCCGCCCGATCTGGTTACACCGGCGAAGACGGCTTTGAACTCATCTGCGGCGCATCCGAAGCCTCTAACCTCTGGAACGCCCTCATCAATGCTGGAGTTGAACCCTGCGGCCTCGGCTCCCGCGACACCCTCCGCGTCGAAGCTGGACTCCCCCTCTATGGTCACGAACTCACCGACGAACTCTCCCCCATCTCCGCCGGACTCGGCTGGGTCATCAGCAAAACCAAGTCATTCCTCGGCTCCGAACATATCAATTCCGCCCGAGAAAACGGCACCGCCCAAAAACTCCAAGGCATCCGCATGAACGGCCGCCGCTTCCCGACTCCCGGCATGAAAGTCTCCGTCGACGGCAACGAAGTCGGCGAAGTCACATCCGGCGTCTACAGCCCCCTCCTCGAATGCGGCATCGCCTTCGCCTTCATCAACTCCGATATCAAACTGGGCACCCCCTGCACCGTCGATATCCGCGGCTCCCACGAACCCGCATCCATCGTCTCCAAACGTTTCTTCAAACGAAGCTGATCTTGGCAGATCATCAAATGTGGAAATCAAAAACCCTGGTTACCCCTATCCAGTTTCCGCAAAACTACCGATAAATACAGCAAGAAGCCATGAACCAGATTCTTGACTGTCCCATACTCGGGCTAACCAGCGAATTTCCGCAACAGCTCTATATCGTCAAGCACACGCCGACGAACAAATACGGCTGCTATTGCTACGATGGAACCCACGGACTTGCTTGCTTTAGCAACGAAGCCGGCGCATCCGCCTTCGCCGCATGGATCAACATGCCCGGAATGCTCTCCGAAGAAGTCAGCTTCGACGAAGCCCGCGAAGTCGCCAAAGATCGACCCATGCCAATCGTCAGCCTCATGCTCCTCGATAACATGGAAGATCCACAAATCCACTTCGTCCGATAATAGTTCAAAACAACATATTTGCAAACGCCTCGCAATTCATTGCAAGGCTTTGTTATTTCGTGAGTGTCCTGCAATCCTGTATAATTTCAAGACGTGAAGAGAGCCGCACAACTCCTCCTGCCTCCCATAATCTCCGCTTTACTTGTCTACATATTCATCGGATGCGATCCTTCTCAATCGCAATTCGTACACATTTCGTGGTTCTTGGAATTGGCCGTGTCAAATCCACTTGCACAGCTTCCCGGAGCAATTATGCTGTTAATCATTCCGGCCTGTTTCACTTTGTCACCAATACAAAGGCGTTCCGATGTACTGTGGATATTCTTTGCATTTGTTACCGCCAGTTTCGCTGCTCCTTATATCTTATCCAGCATCATTCCAGTCGGCCCGCCTGACGAGTTTTCAATGATTACAGCTATCGCCGTAACACTTTTAGTTGTCCCATTTTCTTTAACAATATTGCTCTTTATCAGATCTCAAAATGCCACACCCTCTGAATTCTCTACAAAGCCTTTCCCCGAAATCTCAAAATCATACTTCCCAAGTCCAATCCCTTGGCTAGCATTTGGCACATCCGCTGCACTCTCATTCATATTCTTCACAGATGTGATTGATGAAACAACTAAGGTGACCTACAGTCTAGGATCATTCCACTACTTGGTCGCCCTCGCCCTTGTCGCTCCTCTTGTCCTTCATGTCCTATCTCCTCTGCTCGCCCGCCGAAAATTATTAGGCGTATACACTTATTCGATCCTCTCATTTAACTGCACTTTCTTCTTAGTTGACACTTGCCTGTACCCAGAAATGCATCTACGTGCCTGGTTCGATTTGACGATATTCCTGTTCTTAAACGCTCTTATCTGTGGAGGCGTGACACTTGCCATCACATTCCACGGACTCCTCAACCAATTTATCATTCCCCTCAAAATGCATGATAGGCGGAACCTTTTCCCTCCAGGTTCGTTGTAAACTATTAGCATGAAGCGGATCATCCTTCCTCTTCTCATGGCATTTGCCGCAACCGCCGCATTCGCACAAGAAGAAAAAAAGCCCCTCACCATTGGCGACCCCGCCCCGGCCTTTAAAAGCGACGGGCACATCAAAGGTCAAAAAATCACCGAACTCAAAAAAGGCCAAACCTACGTCGTCGAGTTTTGGGCTACCTGGTGTGGCCCGTGCATCGCCGTTTTCCCTCACCTCAGTGAACTAACTCGCAAATACGCTGACCAAATCACCACTGTCAGCATTAACACTTGGGATTATCCGAAGGGACAAAACGAATCTAAAGACGACCACACGAAGCGTGTCCAAGAATTTGTAGAAAAGCAAGGCGACAAAATGGCTTACAACATCATCTTGGATGATGACAAAGACACAATGTCAACAACCTGGATGCGCGCCGCTGGTCAAAACGGCATTCCCTGCGCCTTCATTATCAACGAAGAAGGCATCATCGCATGGATCGGCCACCCCGCTACCATGGATAAGCCCCTCGAACAAATCGTAGCGAAAACCTGGGATATTCAAGCTTTCAAAACTAAGTTTGACGAGCAAGCCGCTAAAGCGAAAGAAGCCGCCGCACTCTCCGCCGAAGTTGTAAAAATCAGCAAAGCCGGCGACATGGAAGCCTTCGATGCAATCGTCAAAAAAATTGGCGTCGAAGCAATCTACGCGGTAATGAATGGCGACCACAACTTTGCAATCAAAGCAATCGAAAAATATGCTGGCAAACTCGAAGAATTCGACCACACCACCGTCTGCAGCATGACTGCTTACCTCGTTGGTCAAAAAGACACCACCGAAGAAAACAAAGCCACCGCACTGAAAATGTCCGAAATGTGCTTTGGCCAAGTTAAAGAAGAAGAAGCTGCCCTCGCCGCCGCATACCACGCCCGAGCACTCTTTGCCGCAGGCAAAAAAGATGAGGCAAAAGCATGGATCAAAAAAGCCTCAGATCTCGTGGCAAAATACATGCCCGAACAACAACGCCCAGGAATCCAAAAGTTCATCGATGACACCGCAAAGTCATTTGATGTTTCTAACTAATCCAAAGCAAACAACACAAAAAAGCCCCGAGTGAACCTCGGGGCTTTTTTATTTTTCTCAGTCAATGATTCACTCCCAAACCGCTAAACTCAGCTCGCTCGGAACGTTCACATCTTCATTGAACGGAACAACCCGAACAACGTATCCTTTAGCCCCCGGAAACTCTGTGCGCGCCTTACCCTTAAAAACATTCACTAAACCGTGAGCATCCACAAAGTCTAAATCAACCAGATCCAAATCAGTCAATTCTCGATTCGAAGTCACTCGGCCAACTAAAACTTGCACCCGAACATCGCTCGGCAACAGTTCACCTAATTCCACCTCCGCATGGACTTCAAACTCTGACCCCATCGCCAAGCTCGGGCCCGCATCATCAGAAACATGCGCCACACGAACCTTGTCCCATGCACCCGCAACCCGATCACGCCAAACAAGCGCACTGTGCGCCCGCTGAAGATCATCACTCACCAAGTTGTTAAATGCCCGCGAAGCCGGCACATAACACCGACTCGTATACTCGCGCACCATCCGCAAAGTCGAGAAAGTTGGGGCCAATTCTGCCATTGACTTCTTCATCATTTCTAGCCACCTTGTTGGCAATCCATTCTCCGTCCGGTAATAGAAAGTCGGGGCGATTTCATGCTCAATCAAGTCATAAAGCGCCATCGAATCGAGCCAATCCTGGTGTGTCTCATTCTCATCCTGAGTTCCATCGCCAATCGCCCAACCCGTGCCCGGTTCATATCCCTCAGCCCACCAACCGTCCAAAATCGAACAGTTCAAGCCACCATTCGGAACAACCTTCATCCCGCTCGTTCCACTCGCTTCCATTGGTCGACGAGGATTGTTCAGCCACAGGTCAACTCCCTGAACCAGCTGACGCGCCACACTCATATCGTAGTCTTCCAAAAATACCATCCGACCTCCGCTCTCAGGTGATTTGCAAAAATTCACAATGTCCTGAATCAGCTTTTTCCCACCATCATCACGAGGGTGTGATTTACCTGCAAATACAAACTGAACCGGTTGCTCCGAATGGTGCAACAAGCGCTTCAGCCGTTCAACATCCTTGAAAAGCAAAGTTGCCCGCTTATAAGTCGCAAATCGACGAGCAAATCCAATTGTCAAAACGCGAGGATCAAGCACATCATTCGCACTCTTCACATCCATCGGACTCGCCGAATTCATCGCCATCCGTTTGCGCAAATGCCGCCGCACAAACCGCACAAAATCTCCCCGCTGATTATCACGCAACTCCCATAAATCCAAATCCGGAATCTCCCAAACCCGATTCCAAACATTTCGGTCGCTCATATCGTCGCGCCAACTCGATCCAAAGTGGCGATCAAAAAGCTCAACCATCCGTTTCCCCATAAACGTCCCCGTATGAATCCCGTTCGTAACCGCCATAATCGGCACTTCAACCAGCGGATAATTAGGCCAGCGATCAGCAAACATTTCCCTCGTCACCTCGGCATGCAACTTACTCACGCCATTCACATAGTTACTGTTCTCCATCGCCAAAATCGCCATGTTAAACTGCTCTGCCTTATTGTCCTTTTCAATTCGACCAAGCCGCAAAAACTGCTCAAACGGTAGCCCCAAATCACTCACCGCCTTGCTCATGTACTTTTCAAGCAAAGGCCGCTGGAATATGTCAAAGCCCGCCGGAACCGGAGTATGTGTCGTAAACACATTCCCACTCACCACACACTGCCGCGCCGTTCGCAAATCACATCCATGATCCGCCATAAACTGCCGCAACCGCTCTAAACTTAAAAACGCCGCATGGCCCTCGTTCATATGGCACACACTCGGCTCAATTCCCAATGCCTGCAACGCCCGGAATCCCCCAATCCCCAAGATGCTCTCCTGGCGAATGCGCATTTCCTCATCTCCCCCATAAAGCGTATCCGTGATCCCCTGGTCAATCAACTCGTTTTCCAAAACATTGCTATCGAGCAGATAAAGCGTGATCCGACCAACTTGAGCTTTCCAAATCTGACAAGTCACCACCCGATCAGGAAACTCAACTTTGACTCGTTTCGGTGCTCCTTCGTCGTCGCGAACCATCACCAGCGGTAACCGGTGAAAATCGTACTGCGGATACCTCTCCGTCTGCCAACTATCGCTATTCAAATACTGCCGGAAGTACCCCCGTGAATAAAGCAACCCAATCCCCACAAGCGGCAAGCCTAAGTCACTTGCGGCCTTAAGGTGGTCGCCCGCCAAAATCCCAAGTCCACCTGAATAAATCGGCAAACATTCATGAATCCCAAACTCTGCACAGAAATAAGCAATCTTCGTAGAATCTCGCTCGGCACCAAATTTATCGTCAAACCAATTCCCCCCAACCATATAGTCATCCAAGTCCTTCTTCAAGACCTGCAATTTCGCCATATAAACCTCATCTCCCTCTAATTGCTGGAGCCGCTCATCACTGATCTGATTCAGCAATTCAATTGGATTGTGCTCCAACCTTTCCCAAAGCTCGCGATCCGCCTCTTCAAACAATTCCTTCGTTTCATGATGCCAACTCCACCGCAAGTTGAGGGCAAGCGCCCGAAGGTCTTGCAATGCCGACGGTAATTCTCGAAAAACTTCGAAGGAGTGAGCGTATTTGAGGTGGCGCATAGGTTCATCTGTATTATTGACAGATTCCCCCGCTTATTTACCGGGATGCCTCAAAATTCGCGAATATACCAATTGCAACCATTCCAATGATTCAACAAAAGGCATTTCCTCGCCTCTTTGTGAAGGAATGAAGTACCGTCCAGCTTCGACTAATCTCACGAAAAAAGACAGGCAAACCCCTTTCAGAGGAGGCGAAGAGGTGGGGTGTATCCATCCAAAACAAACTCAAATCAATAATGCAAAACCATCCCTCCCTTTCAGGGGAGGGGCAGGGGTGGGGTGTATCCATCCAAAACCAACTCAAATCAATAATGCAAAACCATC
>JBJXDW010000096.1:0-16912 GCA_046154445.1 Fimbriimonadaceae bacterium
GATACGAGGGAATTTGTCCAGAAGCATTGGGGTGATTCGGATGTGGCATTGAAATCGATGGAGGAGTCGGATGGGGAGGGATCTTCGGAATTTGAGCGTGATTTGGCGCGTCAGCTGCGAAGTGGAATGAGCCGGGCATTGTTGTCGGCGGCTTTGGGGATGGATGCTCGGGCACTTGCGACGGGGATAGCTAAGGATGCGGAAGGTACGGGATTGGTTCCGGTAGCGGCTCAGTTGACGCGGAGTATTGATGCTTATTTTTCGGCGAATCTGGAATCGGCGGACAACAATTTGGTGGTAAAAGCGAAGCAATATTTTGAGCGGAAAAAGGCGGGGGCATCGCTGGTGATTCGGCATTATAGTGGTGATTCGGGGGATTTTGGGTTGGGGCTCGATTCGGCGACCGATATTGACATACGGGTTTATGGAGATGCAACGGTTTTGCGTAAGACCGTTGCGGCGGATGTTCCGCTTACGGATAGCAAAGATAGTCGGATTTTGAATACGTCGGTCAATCTTGAAGCGGTTCCGAACCCGTTTTTTGAGACAATGAATTGGTATCAGACGATTGCGATAACGAACAAGTGGAACACGGTGAGTTGGTTTGACCCGTCGGGCGGAGTTTCTGTGAAAGAAAGTATGACGATTGGGGGTCGGGGTTCGAATGGTCCGGTGATTCACGGTCATTTGAGCGATGACGGTTGGCTTTTATTGTGGACGAATAGTTCGAAATGGAAGGAGATTTCGGGTGATTGGAGTGGGTTGATTCGTTCGACGGGGGTTTTGAGTTTTAAGTCAAGCTGGATGGATTTGTTGCGCTATTTGAATTCTTTGAGTGACGCGCAGTTGGATGGGATGAAGGCGATTGATGAGGATTATGTTGATCGATGGGTGATGGACGATGTAATGCGGGATGGTTGGTTGATTCGGGCGGGGTTGCGCGAGTTGGCGGCGCAGAGATCACATGATGTTTTTGTTTATGGGAACACTTTGGGATCGGGAGCGGGAGGTGATTTGAGTCGTTTTTGGCGGGTTACGGATGACCCTGTTTTGTTGCGCCCGTCGTTGGTCAGCCGCCGGGGTTATGCGGTGTTGAATGCTTATGAGCAAGTTCGAATAGGGCCCGAAGGGCGACAAGATTATTATGTTGTATTCGATTTGAAAGTTCCTAACGGAGTCGATGATGTGACTGGGCAGTTTTCGTACTATGAGAAAAAGGTGCAGTTGTTGTTTTTGGAAGGAATTGGTGGTGAGACAGTTTTGAAATAAAACTTGGTTAATTAAATGGGGATCGGTGTATTATTTTCGTCATGCGACATGAGATTTTGTTTCAGCCTGAGTTTGCCGTTGTTAAAGTGATGTTGGAGCCCGGTGAAGCGATCCGGGCGGAGAGTGGGGCGATGATGACGATGTCGGCAAACATTGCTTTGGATTCGAAGATTAGTGGAGGTTTGGGGAAAATGTTTGGACGGATGTTGACGGGTGAGTCAGCTTTTCAGACGACTTTTACGGCGAATAATGGTCCAGGGGAAGTGATTTTGGCGCCAGGTTTGCCGGGGGATATTGTTACGGTGGACGTGAGTCAGCGGGCTTTAGTGGTGACGAGTGGGGCGTTTTTGGCGGGTGATGTTCGGATGGATTTTAAGACTCAAGCGAGCATGAAGGGATTTTTTGGGGGTGAGGGTTTGTTTATGAGTGAGATTAGTGGTCCGGGTCTTCTTTTGCTGAGTAGTTACGGGGCGATTTTGCCGATTGAGCTTGCGCCAGGTCAGCCTTATATTGTTGATACGGGTCACTTGGTGGCATTTTCGTCAGGCATGGGTTACAACTTGCGGAAAGCGACGAAGAGTTTGCTTGGTTCGGTGACAAGTGGGGAAGGCGTTGTTGCGGAGATGGTTGGTCCGGGGACGGTTTATACTCAGACACGGACGATTAGTTCGTTGATTGCGATGATGCCGGTTCGAGGTTAATTTAAGTTCGACCCCTGCCTAACCCTCCCAAGTTCTGGGGAGGGAGATTGTTAGCCTCTAGATCGATACGGTCGTTGATTGCGATGTTGCCGGTTCGGGGGTGACGACTTAATAGAATAAAAGCGGGCGAATACAATTCGCCCGCTTTTAGATTTGGAATTTACTTCTTTAAGCGAGCACAGCTTGTTGCCAGGAGGGGGCGAGGGCGAGGGCTTCGGGGGTGTTAACCATTGATTTACCGTGCTTGATGTAGTATTCGAATTCTTCGGGGAAGACGCGGAGGGCGGCGGCGACGGGCCATGCGGCGGCGTCACCGAGTCCGCAGAAACTGCGACCATCGATTTGTTGGGTGATTTGGAGGAGGAGATCCATGTCTCCGGCTTGACCGTTGCCCATAACGATGCGGCGGAGGATTTGCTCCATCCATTTTGTGCCTTCGCGGCAGGGGGTGCATTTACCGCAGGATTCGTTGGCATAAAAGAGAGCGGTGCGCCAGATGAAACTGACGATGCAGGTGTGTTCGTTGAGGAACATACATGCACCAGAGCCGACCATGGATTTGACTTCAGCCATTTCTTCGTAGCCGATGATGGCTTGGTTGACGGCCTCGGCATTGATGATGGGGACAGATGATCCGCCGGGGACGCAGGCTTTGAGTTTGCCGCCTTTCATGCCGCCGGATAGTTCGAGGAGTTCGAGGAGGGTGGTGCCGAATTCAATTTCGAAGTTGCCGGGTTTGTTGACGTGCCCGGAGACGCTAAAGAGTTTTGTGCCTCGGGAGTTTTTGGTGGATGCGCCGAGGGTGGCGTACCATTCGCCGCCTCGATCGATGATGTAGGGGGCGCAGGCAAAGGATTCGACATTGTTGATGACGGTCGGGTAATCCCAGAGTCCGGCGACGGTTGGGAGTGGGGCGTGGGGGAATTTGAGACGGGGCATTCCGCGTTCGCCCATGAGGGAGGACATGAGGGCGGATTCTTCGCCGCACTCATAGGAACCTGCACCGAGGTGGATTTGGAGTTCGAAATCGAATCCGGTGCCTTGGATGTTTTTGCCGAGGTAGCCGCCGGCGTAGGCTTCGTCGATGGCGTTGCGGAGGGAGCGGGCGGAATCGACGAATTCACCGCGGATGTAGATGTAGCCGGTATCGGCTTGGGTGGCGAGGGCGGCGATGGTCATGCCTTCGATCAGGCTGAAGGGAGTTTCTTCCATCAGCTGCTTGTCTTTGAATGTGCCGGGTTCGCCTTCGTCGGCGTTACAGAGGACGTAATGGTGGTCGCGGGTTTTTTCTTTAGCGATGCCGTTCCATTTGATCCAGGTGGGGAATCCGGCTCCACCTCGTCCTCGGAGGCCGGACGCCTTGACTTCGTCGATGATGGCTTGTCGTTCCATTTTGAGGGCTTTGGTTAGCCCTTTGTATCCGCCTTTGGCGAGGTAGCCGTTGAGAGTTCGGAATGCGGGGTCGTGCGCGTGTTCGAATAGAAGCTTGTATTCGGCCATCTGAGTTTGAGTTTATTCTACTCGGGATTTGTCGGGAGGCTTTTTGGACGTTTTTTGAAAATGCGGGAACTTGTGATTTTCGCATTTGGGTAGCCTGAATAGGAGACCTCTAAATACTCTGGCAGGGAATCTCTCGGCTAGGGGTTAAGGTGATCTTCTTGTGCTCGGGCCTAGTTGGTTTGAGTGGAGCATTCATATGAAGAAAGCATTTACATTGATTGAACTGCTTGTCGTTATTGCAATTATTGCAATTTTGGCAGCGATTTTGTTCCCAGTTTTTGCGCAGGCAAAAGTGGCAGCGAAGAAGACTCAGGATATTTCGAATCAGAAGAACCAAGGTACGGCGATTCAGATTTATTTGACCGACTATGATGACAACTATCCGTTGGCTTATCCGTTTTTGAGCGGTCAGTTCCAGTGGTTGAGTTATGTTGACGTACCGGGCGACTGGGATGGCTCTACAACGGTGGCTTATCGTGATGCGATGAGTGCTGCCTGGCCGAATAACGTTCGTCCTTACGTTAAGAACGATCAAATTTTGGCGTCACCGGGTGGGACACAATATATTCCTTTTGGAAACATTTACGGCCCTGCTGTGAAGCCAGTTTCTGATGTTGGATATTCGTACAATACGTTGCTGACAGAATATTCTTCGACAGCGGTGACCGACGTTGCAAAATTGCGCGTTATTACGAACCCCTACGGCAATCGTAACTTTAAAGGGTTGGCCCGTCCGGGTTCAAGACTTCGGTGTAACACAGTTGGCACTTGTCGATATGTTCCTAGCTCACCAACTTGTAACGGTGCAAACGGTACATGGAGTGAGTTAAGCAATCCCAATGGTGCTTCCATGTGGATGTTTGGTCAGGGAATGAACGCAACATATGCTGATTCTCATGCTAAGTTCAACAAGGTAGCAGGCGGCGCGACTAATGCAAGTGACTTCCGCAATGACTTTTGGGCGGCATACAATGCAAACGGTGTAGCGAGATGGAATGAATGGCAAGATACTAACTTCTGCCACACGCTCCTCTTTATGCCGGACTTTGATTATCAGAACTACGGCACACCGGTGTTCTATTAATGAAAGGTCTCCTTGCGGTGTCATTGCTTGCCTTGGGTAGTGCGTTCGGCTTGTCTGGATGTGCCCCAAAGGAAGAAGCTGGAGATTACAAAGTTCCGGCGGAAAGCGAGTATAAGAAATCTGATCAAGTTCCGGAGCGAGCTGGTCGGACGAAGGCTGAAGCAGGCGGCGAAGCTGGCTCTGCCGGTCGCAGCGAGGGTGGCTAGCTCAGCCCCTCGTTTTGT
Source organism: Fimbriimonadaceae bacterium (assembly GCA_046154445.1). Taxonomy (GTDB): domain Bacteria; phylum Armatimonadota; class Fimbriimonadia; order Fimbriimonadales; family Fimbriimonadaceae; genus UphvI-Ar2. Next base: position 4,779 of record JBJXDW010000096.1, read on the forward strand.
TTAGCCAAATTTGCAACGGCGTGGACGACACGCCGTTGCAAATTAGTTCCCTCATTTTAAAAAAATCATAAATGTTGTTGTTTTTTAGGTCTTTTTCCTGCATACTAGGGCTAATGGAGACAGCCTTGCCCTTGCTTGGCTCTGCCTTCTAGGAATCATTCTTATGAAACGATCCAAAGCATTTACATTAATTGAACTGCTTGTCGTTATTGCGATCATCGCGATTTTGGCAGCGATTTTGTTCCCGGTCTTTGCGCAGGCGAAGGTCGCAGCAAAGAAAACTCAGTCAATCAGCAACTTGAAGCAAACAGGTACCGCATTCATGATCTATTCAACGGATTATGATGATTTGTTGCCAAGTGCATACTCACACAGAAGTCAAACGGCTTACGGTGGAGGTGCGTTTGGACTTTGGTACGGCTATGGTGGAGCCTATCCGACCGGATGGTGCACAAACGGTTTTTATCGCGATGATGAAGACTATTACCATTGGGCAAACAGTACAGAACCGTACAAGAAAAACAAGCAACTCCTTGAGTTCGCGGGTACGCCGAAAGAAGCTAACTCCTTGACTCAACGTGTTGGTGGCCCAAGTCCCGGAGCTGCTTCGATGGGTATGAACGGTTTGTTGCACACCTACAGCAATACTGCCATTGGTGATATTTCTCAGGTTCCACTTTTGTGGCCAGCCCACGGGAACGCCGATCACCAAGGAATTGCATATTCGAGTCCATGGTTATTCTGCCCGACTACAACGAATGCGAGCTGCGTGTTTAATCCTTCCTCAGGCCCTCAAGGTCAAACATCTGGGTTGATGAGCGGTGCCATGTGGTACACGGATGAAGGCGGAGACTTTAGCTACTGGGTTTACGGAAAGGGTTACCCGATTGTACGAACGGACACGTCAGTTCGATCAATCAGAGTAGGCTCCCCAAGCCAGGCCGTTGGTAACAACAATCCGTTTGGCGATCCATTTGCTACCTACGACAACGTAGGTATTGAGTGGTCATTCTATCCTTGCTTTGCTCCAGGAACAACCACTGGTGTTCAATACTGGTGCTACTTCCGACCGGATAGAGATCAATATTGAGATTAAGAATGAAGAAATCATTACTGATCTTAGTTGGTTTGGTCTGCTTCGGTGGTCTGGTTGCTTGTTCTGGCGGCGAGGATGACTCGAAACCAGCACCAATCGCAAGCGGTGCGGACAATCCGGCAGTAGGCGCTCCAGTTGGTGCGGGCTCTGGTCCTGGAGTTGGAGAACCTGCTCCTGAAGAAGGCGCCCCTACTGGTAGTAAGCCACCACCACCGGGCCGACGCGGCGAGAAAAAGTAACCGCAAAAACGAGAAGAACCCGCAGTTAAGCACTGCGGGTTCTTTCTTTTTTTAAATATCTAATTTTTGCCGTTGAGTAAGTGGACTTTCACGATTTCGTCGGCGAGCTTGGTTGTAGTTGCTGGTTTTGATTTGAGTTCTTCGAGCATTTTGTCGACGTAAGCATAATCAACCGGGCCGTGGTATTCATCTCCAATTTGAAGAAGGGGAGCTCTATCACAGGCGTTGAGACATTCGACTTCATGCAGAGTGAAGGTGCCATCGGGTGTGGTTTCGCCGTATTCGATGCCGAGTTTTTGTTTGAGGTAGTCACCGATTCGGTATGCGCCGCACATATGGCAGGTGAGGCAGGTGCAGACTTCGATCATGTGTTTGCCGACTTCGTGGGCAGTGTTGTACATGCTGTAGAAGGTTGCGACGCCTTCCACTTCAGCGTAGGATCGGCTGAGTCGGTGGGCGACTTCGGCAATGGCGTTGCTACTGAGGAATCCGCCGTATTCGCGTTGGGCGATCCAGAGGCCGGGGAGGATGCAAGCTTTATCTTCGGGGTAGTGGGTTTTGAGTGCTTCGAGCTGATCGATGGCGGTTTGAGAGAACTTGAGTTCGAGTTCTTCTGCTTTGGGTGCTTTTGGCCGTTCGTTGACGGCTCCGAGTTGGATCAGATCGCTCATTGGACTGGCTGTTATTCTACTGAATTTAGCTTGAAATGGGTTAGGGCAGACGTAAGAATCCCCTCAGAATACAGAAAGTCTGAGGGGAGATGCGCTTCTAACCGTACTTTATCCTTACTTGGATTTTCGCTTTTTGAGGGCAGCTAGTGCACCGATTGCGAGAAGTGTCATAGAAGCGGGTTCGGGTACAGACTCCATGCGGAAGTCGTCGATGTATCCTAAGTTGACATCGTTATCAAAGGCTCGCGCGCGGAAATCCATTCCGTTGACGCCATGTGGTCCAGGATTTCCGAACGCATAGGCTCCTCGGAAACCAGATTCCCAAGTTGAACCAGTAGCAGACCCGAGTAGGCTATTACTTTCATCGAATACTGATACCGTCATGACATCGTTTGGAGATTCATCACCGTTGATGCCGTTTACGAATTGGATGCTATATTCGAGTCGGTACCACGATGCGTAGCTCAGGTTAGTTGCGATTGGATCGTAGCTTGCATTTGTGTCGTTGAGGTTTAGGATTGTATCGAGTTCGAATACTAATCCGTCACTTGCGTTGTAAAAATTCGTTGTATCTTTCGCGCCATCGATTAATCCGACCCATCCATAGCGGTTCGTATCGAAGCTTGGGTTGAGTTCTAGGATTCCGCCCCAGCTAGTGGTTGTTAGTGCGTTGCTATCAGGCGTTCGATACCAAAAACTGACATTGAGTCGATCATTGTTTGTGGTGCCTTGACTGATTGTGCTTTCGCCAGCATAATCCACGAATGCTGAGTGGTAGCCGTTGACGACTCCAACTAGCCCCGATTGATCTGTTGGGTGGGTTCTAAGTTCGACTGCATTTCCACTTCGCGAAACAGTGTTTTGAACGTTTGTGTTGATGGCACTATTGCCGTAGGCTGCCCATCCATTTTGATTGCCACTGCCGAGGCTCCATGAGTTGAAATCTTCGTTGATGGTTGAAACGGCTTGAGCCGAAATGGCGAATGTAGCGAGGCCCATTACGGCCCCAATTTTGTAGAGGTTCATATTTTGCTCCTTTCCTTTTTGTGTAGAGCCTAGCCAGCCAAACTACACAAAGGACATTATATCAGACATTATTATAAAAGTGTGTTAAGGATTAGTCAGGTCATTGAGGTTGTGGAAGGCGAGGAGTTCGTCGGGGTAGGCCGTTCCATCAACGGTGAAGGTTGTTTCTTTGATAAATTGTGCACCGAGTCTGGTGTAGAGTGTTTTGGCTTGGGTGTTTTTGGTGAAGACACCGATCATCATTCCCTGGTGTTTGTTGTTGATGGCAAGTTGAGCGTTGGCGCGGATGAGGGCGGTTCCGATGCCTTGTCCGGTGTGGTTTGGGTGGACATAGAGGCTGGCGAGCATGTTTTGGAGGGGCCAGTCGGTTTGGATGAAATTTGAGTGGGGGAGTTGGATCCAGAGAGAGTAGGCGATGGGTTGGTTTTGGGGGTTTGTGGCGACAAGGATGTGTTCTTTGTCGATGATTCTTTGGAGGAATTTTTGGGTTTCTTGTTTGTGGTTGAGGTTGGCGAGAGTTTCGGGTCGGATGATTTGGGCGTAGGCTTTGCGCCAGGAATCGATTTTGATTGTGGCGATGTGGGGGGCGTCTTGGGGAGTGGCGGGGCGGATCAAGATTATCAGAAGTTTATCAACCCCTCCCTAACCCTCCCCAGCTTTGGGGAGGGAATAAATCTGCTAACGATCGATTTCGCCAAGGACTATGTCGATGCTGCCAATGATGGCGATGACATCGGCGATGAGGCGACCGGTGGCGAGGACTTCGAGCGACTTGAGGTTCATGAAGCTAGATGGTCGTTCGTGCCAGCGGTAGGGGCGATTGGTTCCGTCGCCGACGATGTAGAAACCGAGTTCGCCTTTTGAACCTTCCACGGCAGCATAAGCTTCGCCGGCAGGAGCCTTGAATCCTTCGGTATAGAGTTTGAAGTGGTGGATGACCGATTCCATGCTGCTGTCGAGTTCTTCCCGTGGAGGCGGGGCGATTTTTCGGTCGGAAGTGTTGTAGGGGCCTTCGGGGAGTCCATCGATTGCTTGTTGGAGGATTCGGCAAGATTCCTTCATTTCAGCGATTCGGACAAGGAATCTATCGTAGACGTCGCCGACGTGTCCGATGGGGATATCGAAATCGAAATCTTCGTAACTGGAGTAAGGTTGGTGTTTGCGGAGGTCGAACGCGACGCCAGATGCGCGTGCGATTGGGCCGGAACAGCCGAGGGCAAGGGCTTCGGCTCCGGTAAGGATGCCGACATCTTGGGTTCGTTCTTTCCAGATTGGGTTATCGACGAGTAGTCCTTCGACGACAGCGAGTTCTTTGGGGAATTCGAGGAGGAATTTTCGAAGTTTGTGTTCGAATCCGGGCGGCATATCGCCTCGGAGTCCGCCGGGGACAATCCAGGATGGCATCATTCGGACGCCGCTAAACATCTCGAACATATCGAGGATCATTTCGCGTTGTTGAACGATGTAGAAAAAGGGGGTCATTGCGCCGAGATCGAGGGCACCAGTGCCGAGCCAGATGCAGTGGGAAGCGATTCGGGAGAGTTCGGCGAGGATAACGCGAAGATATTGGCCGCGTTTGGGGACTTCGCATCCTATTAGTTTTTCGACGGCGAGGGCGTGGGCGAGGTTGTTGCCGTTTGCGTTGAGGTAATCCATGCGGTCGGTCATGACGACGCATTTATGATAAGTTTGGAATTCGGCTTCTTTTTCCATTCCGGTGTGGAGGTAGCCGATGACGCATTTTGCGCGGACGATAATTTCGCCTTCGAGTTCGCAGATGACTCGGAGAACACCGTGGGTAGATGGGTGTTGCGGCCCCATGTTGACGATCATCGTGTTCTCGCCAGTCTTTTCGAAGACGGTTTCAGTTGAGGGGATGAAGGTTTGGGACATAAGAGAGACCCTTATTTTACCCTTGGTTTTGAGGGAGGCGTCCGGCGCGAAAGAGGCACTGAGAAGTCAATCTCAGTGCCTGAAGAATTTGTTCTTTTATTGGAATGACTACTCTGTGCCTGGAGTGGAAACTCCACCTTCAGCTGCGCCAGTAGGAGCAGGTTGACCGCCTTCCGCTGCGCCAACTTTAGAGGGCTGAGGGCCGCCATCTCCGGGTTTCCCTACCGGGATGTTCGGAGTTGGCTCTTCTGGTTGAGCGCATCCGATAAACGTGAAAATTGCGATGATTGCAAGGACGATGACTGTGAGTTTTTTCATTTTTGTATTTGTTTTCTTAAGCAGAAACGGCAGCACTGAGATTGATCTCAGTACTGCCGCAGATTGAATCAATTAGATTAATCTTGTCGGTCGGGTCGGAAGTAGCACCAGGTTGAACCAGCTGCTTGTCCGTTAAACGTGGAGTCGCATCCCCAGAGGCTAAGCGGAACACCAGTTTTTGGAGCAACAGCTGCGAACGGATCGAGAAGTTTGCCTGCGAACGAAACGAAGTTTGGATCTTCTGTACTACCTTGCGTAAGAGCCTTACATGAACTATCAGCTCGAACGACTACGCCTTTCTTACCATATTGCCATGCAGTTGTGGTCGTGTCGTAGATGTAGTAGCTCGTGCCTGAACCAGCGGTACCGTTTGGCGGGCCGCTCGGATTCCATGCACAACCGGTGTCAACACCGTTACAGAGAAGTGCCGGAGTTGAAAGACCGCGGCCTTTGTAGTTAGCAGCTTGAACGCCCCAGAACAGAGGAACAACTGAAACGTTGCCCAGTGCAGTCGCGCTCATTGTGTGCAACAGTCCGTTCATGTTCAAACCTGTATCTGCAGGAGTGATTGTTGTTGAGAACGTTTCACCGGCAAGGGTTTTAACGGTTGCGCTCGGCATCGTATAGAGTTGGAAGTTCTTCATATACGGTTGCAATGATGTTCCCCAGAATGTAGCGGCTTGGCCGATACGATCCACGGTGTTCCAAGGTGCGGTTGTTACCGAGCCAGCAGGAACGGGGGTGAAACCGTTGAAGTAGGTTCGATCCGGTCGTTGCGTAATCGTGAGCGGGAATTGATCATCATAGTCGCTCAAGTAGATGTTCGTGGCGGTACCCGTTTGCTTCAGGTTGCTGATGTGTTGAGTTTTCTTTGCCGCGAGTTTCGCTTGTGCGAAAACCGGGAAGAGAATTGCCGCGAGAATCGCGATGATCGCGATAACGACCAACAGTTCGATAAGCGTGAATGCTTTTTTCATTTTAATTGCTGTCTCCAATCGACTCACCTTTGGAGTAAGTCTAATTTATTGCTAGATTAGGGTGTCCATGAGGAACCTCAACCTGACAATAAGTATGGCGCAAGTCCCGGGCCTTTGTTCCTTGATTTTTACAAACACGTAGAAAAAGCAGGGTGCTCATGAATAGAAGCACAATGCTGTGATGAAATTTCAATTGTTCCACATGGTTAAGTGGGTATTTAGACCTATGGAAGGAGCGGTTTGTAAACTTTAGAGTGTGATGCTTTCTGAATTGTAGTCCCCCTTTTCTTACGATCAGGGGAACTTGAGTCATTGCTATTTATTTGCTGTCTGGTGGGGGTGCTTCCGGCCCTGAGGCCGAAGTCGCTCCACCACTACTTGCTCCACCTGTTTGCGTTGGTTGGAGCCGATCTTTCGCTTCCTGCGATATTTTTGGCTGAGGTGCTGGAGTTTCATCAGCTCCTTGACTGCATCCAACGATTCCGGTTACCAGAAGCCCAAACATGAGAGCTCCGCTCACGGTTTTTTTAGTTGCTTTCATTAGAACCAGTTGTTGTAGTTGTAGTCAAAGTCAGGCCGGAAGATACAACTGTAACTTACTCCACCAGGGGTTGTCGCGCATGGATAGTAATTGCTACCAACACCCTGTGCATTGTAGTTTGCGTAAGGATCGACGTAGGTCAGGTTATTGGTTGTGTTTGGAGACGCCAGCCGCGTGAACTTAGTCGAAGTATCGGTTCGCACGTATATTGTTCCACCGCTATGCACATAAGCCGTCGTTGGATTTGGAACCGCCATGTTGAATGTCCCTCCACCCACTCCTGGCACGGCCGAAACAGCAGTTGGAGTTGCGGTCGGGCTGAACACACATGAATTGAGGGCGGAACCCGAACAAGTCAACTTAGGATTTGCTGTTGAATAGCCTTCGAATCTTTGCTTACCAAGTCCATACCAGAGAAGCGGGATTCTTGAGATTTCGCCGACCGCGGTTTGGCTGTAGCTTGACAGGAATCCGTTGATGGTCAGGCTATTAAACGAAGGTGTTTTGAGTCGAGCTACGCCAGTGGTGGCAGAAGCCCAAGTGCTCTCCGTTGGTGCTCCAGCTGCTTCCAAGATTTGTGTGTTCTTAGAATACGGTTGGATGTTGTTGGGATACATGGAATTTCTTGCATTGACCCAAGCCGCGTTTGTAGATCTCCAGTCAGCGGGTGTATCTAGGACGGTCGTCCATGTGTACAGGTTTGTCGCATAGCTGTACATGTTTGCATTAGGGAACAGATCATCGTAATCCGTTGAATAGATCATGAGCGATGTTCCGGTTTGCTTTGCGTTGCTGAGTGATTGTGTTTTCTTTGCAGCTTCTTTCGCCTGTGCGAAAACTGGGAAGAGGATAGCGGCAAGGATTGCGATGATCGCGATAACGACCAGCAGTTCTATAAGCGTGAATGCTTTTTTCATTTTATTATTGCTCCAATGTTTTGGCTACTGGGCTTTTGCAATTGAAGCAATGAAATTGGGATTTCGAACCTAAAAACTGCTTCTTTTGCTGAGGCACATGAGGGCCAAAAACAAAAGAAGACAGTGCTTCTGGGCGGAATACGCCGAGAAGAAACTGTCTCCATCCGTGTCTACGAAGGTCCCAGCGAAACGAGTTCCCTAATTTTTACTTTTTTATTCCACCAATTGGAACCAATTAGTAGTTGGGGCGAAAAGCAGCCCTCCCAATCTCGGTGAGTTAGGAGGGCGGCTTTTCTTCGACACGGAGTTGGCGTTCGTGTCAGTGAGGGTTATTTTCCGAGGCCCCCGCCATCTCCAGCATTAGAAGGAACGTTGCTTTGAACACTTGACTCTTCAGTCGCGGTCATTCCTGAGTTGTTGGTCGTTGCTGGCGGAGTGTTTGCCGCTTTTGTCGAATTGTCTTCTGCACTAGGTGCACAGGCGAATAGACAATTCAAGGCAATTGCTGCGACGATGAAAAAGCTTACTGTTGAAATCTTTCTCATGGTCGATCCAAGTCTGGTCGGAACGCACAGTGGTAAGCAGTTGTTGCGCCGGGGAGGGTGCACACAGCAGTAGTACTTGTTGGGCCGAACGTTCCGTCTGCGTTCAGATTAACAAATGGATGTCGAAGGTTTACGCCTTCGGACGCATTTGCCATACCACGACCAAAGTTTAGGAACTTTGTGGAAGTGTCTGTATTGGTAATAACGACACCCTGCTTGAATCCCCATTGAGTTGGACCCCAGAACCCGAATTGGGAACCAAGTGGCACATTTGCACCAGTTTGTGCGGGCCCGGTTGGGTTAAATCGGCACGGACCTGTTGCGTTGCAGATGAGTCTTGGGTTGGATCGAGCGAGACCCTTTACTTGGACTTTCCCGTATCCTTGCCAGAGTAGAGGAGTTGATGAAACACCGTTTACAGCAGTCAACGAATAGTGGCTCAAAAGTCCATTGAATTGAAAGTTTGAGGTTCGTTGCATAGGCGCGTTCGCGGCTGGATTGGCGGTTAGTCCGGCAACATCTTGTGGGCTGGCTGTTTTGACGATGTCGTAGTTTTTCATGTAGGGATAGATCGCATTTGTCCACCCAATGGCATCCTCAGCATCAATGTAACCAGTCGCTGGACTTGCAGAGCCATTGGGATAAGAAAATCCAAAACTCCACCAATATCGCTCGGTCGCACCCGTAACGTATGCGTATCCGGAGGGGAAGTTATCGTCGTAGTCAGCAGCATAGATTTGGAACGCGGTTCCAGTTTGTTTCATACCGCTTGTCGTCGAGATTTGCTTTGCAGCTTCTTTTGCCTGTGCGAATACAGGGAAGAGGATTGCAGCAAGGATTGCAATGATCGCAATAACGACCAGCAGTTCTATAAGCGTGAATGCTTTTTTCATTTTATTATTGCTCCAATGTTTTGGCATTCGATATTCGACAAATTGATCGGCAATTTGGAAATTTGAACCAATTTCCTGATGTCGCAGTCGAGGATTCATAGAGCCAAAACAAAAGAAGACAGTGCTTCTGGGCTGATTACGCCGAGAAGAAACTGTCTCCTAGAATGTGTACGGGAAAAGTGGGACTTGAAGTTCCCAAAAATTGAGTTTAGTTAATGCGGACGAGCGTTGCCACCGGTGTTGCCTTCGAACGATTCTCCGGCGTGTGGGGATTGAACATCTTCGACGGCTGGCCCTTCGGTTCCAGCGTGGAAGACGACATCTTCTCCGCCAAGGGGAACTTCTTTACGTAGGGGGTAACCGACCCAATCGTCGGGAAGGAGGAATCGCTCGTTAGGGATTGGTTCGTTGCCTTCGAAGATGACACCGTAGAGGTCTTGGATTTCTCGCTCGGGGAATTCGGCACCGAGGAAAATATGTTTAAGGGTGGGGATCGTTTCTCCGTCGTTGACGGCGACTTTTATGAAGAGTCTTTGGTGGAGGTGGGTGGAATAGAGGTTGTAGACGACTTCGAATCGGCCTTCGAGGTCTCGTGGGTGATTCCAAGTTGAGTAATCAACTCCGAGACATTCAACGAAATAGTCGTATTTCGATTCGGAATCATCTTTAAGTGCTTCGACGATCGAAGGGAGGTCGCTCGGTTTGACGCAGATGAAATCATCGCCACGGTTTTCGTACTGCTTGATGATTTTTTTGCCGAACTTGCGATTGAGGAGTTCGAGGTCGGTTCTTGAAACTTCTGTGCTCATGGATTTAGGATTGCAGTTCGGGTTTGGTAACGGCGGTGGAAGCTGGCACCGGTGATGAGTCGATCAGTTTTTCGGGGGCGAGGGATGAAGACTCGTCCCAGTCGATCGCCTTGACTCGGAAGACATAAATTATGCCAATGATCCAGATTCCGAAGTAGACGAGCATGTCGAGGGCGGTGAAAATTTTGTAGTCGAGGGGAGCATTTTTGAAGACGCTGATCCAGGGCCAAAGGAAAACAACTTCGATATCGAATAGGACGAAAAGGATTGCGACGAGATAAAATTTGATTGGAACTCGTTCGAAAGCGGTTCCGAGGGGGGCTACACCGCATTCGTAGGGTGATTGTTTGTACTTGGTGATTCGTTTTGGGCCGAGCACCCAACTGAGGGTGACCATGGCGGTGCAAACGAGAGCAGCGACTCCCATCATCATGAGAATTGGCAAGTATTCCCCGAACATGGCTTGATGTTACCAGGCGTAGAAACGGGGGGAAGTAAACTTGTCCCTGATGACGATTAAAGAAGCACTCGAGAGAATCATAGGTGGGGGAGATTTAACCCGCGAGGAAGCGGAGCAGGTGATGTCTTTTTTGATGCTAGGGGAGGTTCATCATGGGGTTGTAGGCGGGTTTTTGGTGGGGATGCAAGTTAAGGGGATTACTGGCGAAGAATTAGCCGGACTTGCGAGTGGTTTAAGGCGTCACGCGGTTCAATATGACTTTGGAATGGGCAGTTTGGTCGATACATGTGGGACAGGTGGTGGTCGAGCGACTTTTAATATGAGTACAGGGGCAGCGATATTGGCGGCGGCCTGCGGGGCAAAAGTTGCCAAACATGGAAATCGCGCGGTGACAAGTTTTTGTGGGAGTGTTGATGTCTTGGAAGAGATGGGAGTACCGGTCGAGGGAAGCCTAGAAGAACAGAGAAAGAGGTTGATGGAGACGGGTTTGACATTTTTGTACGCGCCTCGGCACCATCCAGCGGTTCGGCACGTTGCGCCGGTTCGAAAGGCTTTGGGGGTTCGGACTTTCTTTAACTTACTTGGACCGTTGGCGAATCCGGCGGGGGCAAAGAGGCAATTGGTCGGGGTTTTTGATTTGAAGATGATGGATGCGGTTTCGGAGGCACTTTTGATTCTGGGGGTCGAACATGCGTTTGTTGTTCATGGTGTTGACGGAATGGATGAGGTGACGCCTTGCGCGGATACGGAATATCGAGAAATTAAGGGTGGGACAATTAGTTCTGGTCGTTGGTCGCCGGGCGACTTTGGGATGGAGGCGTTGCCGGAATCGGCTTTGGATCAGGGTGAAGGTATTGCTGAAAATGCAGCAATTCTCAGGGAAGCGCTAAGCGACTCTGGGAGTCTCCGATCGGCAGCATTGGTTCCGAATACGGCGGTGACTTTGGTTTTGGCGGGGGTTGCGGCTGATATTGCATCTGGCGCAGATCTGGCGCGGGCGGCGGTTGCGAGTGGGGCCGCAGACCGCTTGTTGATTCGATTGGCGGAATAGATGACGATTTTAGAAGAGATATTTGCGGCGAAGCGGGCGCGTGTGGCATCGCTGAAAGGATCGCAGCTTGCAGATTTGAAAGCTCAAGCGCGAGAGGGGGATGTTGTTCGGGGGTTTGCGGCGGCGCTTGAGTCGAGCCAGCATCGGCCTTCGCTGATTGCTGAGGTCAAGCGAATGAGTCCGAGCCAAGGGGTGATTCGGGCGGATTTTGATGCGGTTGAGGTTGCAAGGGCTTATGAGAGTTCGGAGGTTGACTGTTTAAGTGTTTTGACGGATGAGAAATGGTTTGGGGGAAGTGAGGATTATTTTCGGGCGGTGCGTCGGGCGGTTGAGTTGCCGATGCTCCGGAAAGATTTTGTTGTTGATGAATTTGATATTTATGAAGCGCGGGCGATGGGGTCGGATGCAATTTTGTTGATTGTGGCGGGTTTGAACATGGGTCAATTGGAGAATTTTCAGGGGTTGGCCTGGGAGTTGGGGATGGATGTTTTGGTGGAGGTTCATACGGCGACTGAAGCGGAGGTGGCCTTGGCGATTGGGGCGACGATGATCGGGGTGAATAATCGGGATTTGCATTCGTTTGGTGAGAATTTGGGGACAACAGAGACGATTTTGCCAAAACTCGGCAAGAAGACATTGCTGGTGAGTGAGAGTTCTTTGAAGAGCTTTGAGGATGTTTCACGAGTTTCGGAAGCGGG